>JUUF01000186.1 GCA_001058355.1 Carnobacterium maltaromaticum | reverse complement strand
TGCGATTATAAAATCCGCAATTTTCTCCGGTATCATCTTTTTTGTGCGTTTTGTTCAAATCCTTTATAAAAAATGAAAAAAAGTGTTGCGCCACTCAGTTTGAAGGGGACGGTGCAGGGTGCTAGAAAGTGCATCCCAGCGGGGTTTTTGAGGCTTTTTGGTGATTTGAAGTGAGCTGTGACTGAAAAATTTTTCTTGATTTTTTCTCGGAATATTTACTACACTATTCTGAATTTGTGCAATCGGACTGAAACGGGGATGTTGAATATACCGCTAAAAACCGCATCATTTCAACGTTTATATTTTACTTTTAATTTTAAAATTTGAAATGTAACATATATGCTAC
>JUUF01000185.1 GCA_001058355.1 Carnobacterium maltaromaticum | reverse complement strand
TACGTAACATAATTGTTACATCCTAAAAATCAAAAGCAGGAAGCAAGTTTTTCCGCTTTTGAAGAGGATAAAATGTGATACAATAAAAGTACTATGGATGTAAAAGGAAGTACGCGTGTGAAGCAATTAAAACCTTATTTAAAGCCGTATCTGAAAGAAACGATATTGGCACCGTTATTCAAATTATTCGAAGCGATTCTGGAGTTATTTGTCCCGCTCATTATGGCGGTCATCATCGACAAAGGGATTGGAAATAAAGACACGACCTTGATTCTTCATCAAGGGGCCATCCTAATTTGTCTAGGAATTTTAGGCGTTGTCGTGTCGATTACTGCTCAGTATTTTGCGGCAAAGGCGGCGACTGGATTTACCGCTGATGTAAGACAGGCGCTCTTTTCAAAAATTCAATACTTTAGCTTTTCGCAACTCGATGCGCTGGGAAATGACACTTTACTCACGCGTTTGACGAGTGATATCAATCTCGTGCAAAGCGGGTTAAATATCGCGCTTCGTCTATTGCTCCGTTCACCGTTTATCGTCGGAGGAGCGATTGTGATGGCATTTGTCGTGAATGTAGAAATGGCATGGACGTTTGTCATTACGGTGCCGATTTTAGCTATCGTCGTATTCGGAATTATTTACTGGACGATTCCAATGTATCGACGTGTGCAAGGGAAATTAGATCGCATTATGCGTCTCGTGCATGAAAACTTGCTCGGTGTGCGTGTGATTCGTGCATTTAACCGTGAAGAAAAAGAAATTCAGTCGTTTAGAGAAGATACTGAAACGTTGAATCAGGCGCAACAAAAGGTGAGTGGTCTCTCAGGAGCCATGAATCCTATTACGTTTGTGATTGTGAATGTGGCGCTTATCGTCATTCTTTATGGGGGTGCGATTAAAGTGGATACAGGAACCTTGTCAAAAGGGGACGTTATCGCTTTAACAAACTACATGTCACAAATTCTAGTGGAGCTTGTGAAGTTCGCGAACCTTGTCGTAACGATGACAAAATCCGTAGCGAGCGCGGAACGTATCGACAATATTCTATCGATTGAGCCAGATATGGTCGAAGGAACGAAAGAAGTTCATCCAGAAGGCGAAGTGGCAGTGGCGTTTAAAGACGTGACATTGACGTATCAAGGAGACCAAAATGCAGCGCTCAACCATATTTCGTTTACCGCATTGAAAGGACAGACCGTCGGCGTTATCGGTGGGACTGGTAGCGGGAAATCGTCTCTTGTGAATATGATTCCTCGTTTCTATGATGCGACCCAAGGGGAAGTTGAAGTATTCGGCAATGACGTTCGTGACTACCGTTTTGCATCGATTCGTGGAGCGGTCGCAATGGTCTTACAAAAGGCGCAACTCTTCCGTGGAACGATTGCCGACAATGTCCGTTTTGGAAATGCATCGGCTTCTACTGAAGTCGTAGAACATGCGCTCGATGTCGCTCAAGCTAGCGAGTTTGTACAAACTAAAGAAGGCGGACTGGATTATGGCATCGAACAAAATGGTCGCAACTTATCCGGTGGACAAAAACAACGGATGACGATTGCACGTGCGATTGCCAAACAAGCACCGATTTTAATCCTTGATGATAGTGCTTCTGCGTTAGACTTTGCGACCGATGCGAAATTGCGTGAGGCCATCAAGAACCAAACACCACGTCCAACGACCTTTATCGTGTCACAACGGGCAGCGTCCGTGCAGTACGCTGACTTAATCCTCGTGTTAGATGAAGGAAATCTTGTCGGCAAAGGCACGCATGAAGAGCTTTTAGCCAAGAACGAAATTTACCAAGAAATTTACTATTCACAATTTCCAAAGGAGGATGAAGCATGAGACAGACAACTCAATGGGAAACCATCCGTAAAGTCCTCCGCTACATCCGTCGCTATCGCATCTACTTTGTAGCATCGATTCTTTTGGCGAGTGTGAATGTATTCGGAACGTTAATGATTCCAAAATTAGTCGGGGAAGCCGTGGACCAAATGTTAGACACGGGCCAAGTGTTCTATGAAGGACTATTTGCCATCCTTTGGCAGATTGCACTCTTTACGGCAATGGCAGCCATCGCGCAGTGGTTTATGAACCTCAGCAATAACAAGATGACGTACTCGGTTGTACGTGACCTTCGTAGAGATGCGCTTGAAAAAATCGAAACCTTACCGCTCAGTTATTTAGATATTCATCCAGCCGGAGAAATCGAGAGCCGTATCATTGCGGACGCGGATCAATTTGCGGATGGATTATTGATGGGATTCACGCAGTTATTTACGGGTGTGATGACGATTCTAGGAACGTTAATCTTTATGCTTAGCGTAAATGTGACATTGACGCTTGTAGTAGTGGTGGTGACGCCAGTATCCTTTGTCATGGCCAGCTTTGTTGCGAAGAAATCCTATCATTTCTTTAAACAACAATCGGAAATTCGTGGCGACCAAACTGCCTATATGAATGAGATGATTGAGGGGACACGAGTGGTGACGGCCTTCCAGCAACAGAAAAAAGTCATCGA
Organism: Carnobacterium maltaromaticum; assembly: GCA_001058355.1. Classification (GTDB taxonomy): domain Bacteria; phylum Bacillota; class Bacilli; order Lactobacillales; family Aerococcaceae; genus Granulicatella. The sequence continues at coordinate 1,147 of JUUF01000185.1, read as the reverse complement.
GGACTTCTCGGTGATTAATAAGAACCTAACGGATGTGTCGCTTAAGGCTATTTTCTTCTCGAGCATCACGAATCCGGCAACGCGCTTTGTTAATAGTATTGTCTACACCAGTGTAGGCGTGTTCGGGGCGTTCTTCGTGATTAGTGGTGGCGTGACGGTTGGACAACTATCTGCCTTCTTAAGTTACGCCAACCAATATACGAAACCATTCAATGAAATCTCAGGTGTTATTACCGAATTGCAAAATGCGATTGCCTGTGCTAACCGCGTATTTGAACTGTTGGAACAACCTTCTGAAAGTCCAGAACGTGATGATGCTGTGTCTCCTGAAAGCTTTGACGGGGCGGTGGAATTTAGCCATGTGGACTTCTCTTATGTGAAAGGCCAACCGCTGATTGAAGACTTCTCGCTGGATGTCAAACCAGGGCAACGCGTGGCGATTGTCGGTCCAACCGGAAGCGGAAAGACGACATTGATTAATTTATTGATGCGTTTCTATGATATTAATAGTGGAAAATTAGCCATCGATGGACATTCGATTGAAGACATCACGCGTCATTCACTGCGAAATGGATTTGGAATGGTGCTTCAAGAAACATGGCTTCAAACGGGGACGGTCCGTGAAAATATCACGATGGGGAACCCAACGATTAGCGAAGAAGAGATGATTCGCATCGCCAAACTCTGTCATATCCATGGATTCGTGAGCCGTCTGCCACAAGGGTATGATACGGTGATTTCGGATGACGGTGGGGACTTCTCGCAAGGGCAAAAACAATTGCTCTGCATCGCGCGTGTGATGATGGGACAACCTAATATGCTGATTCTCGATGAGGCAACGTCTTCCATCGATACGCGTACCGAGTTGAAGATTCAAGAAGCCTTCCAACATCTGATGGAGGGACGCACGAGCTTTATCGTGGCGCACCGCTTGTCGACGATTCGTACGGCGGATGTGATTCTTGTCTTAAAAGACGGACATGTCATTGAAAAAGGAAATCATGCCAGCTTGATGCAGCAACGTGGATTTTACTACAATCTCTATCAAAGTCAGTGGCAACATTAACAATAAATAGAAGCGTAGGCTCTATAAAAAGAGTCTACGCTTTTTTGAATTGCTGAAAGTGCAAAATTATCATATATGATA
>JUUF01000184.1 GCA_001058355.1 Carnobacterium maltaromaticum | reverse complement strand
ATCTAACAGACGCCTATAATAGCATCTACGAATATCATAAAAAAAATGCTAAAATAAAACTAGAGCCAAAAGAAGAGTACATACGTACGTACTACTTTAATAGTATGATTAAAACACATTTAAGTGCGAGTAAATATTCTAAAATTGATATTGATGAGGCAAACTACACTGTCCATACTGTAATCCCAGATGGAATAGTTGATACAAGCAGAAAAACAATTACTTTCGATAATCCAATGGCTATTTCGGATCTTGTCATTTTTTCAAACTTTTCTATAGCAATTTTGGATACAACTTATAACTACACAATAGACGGCGATATTTTAACCCTTACCTATGAAAGACATGAAACTGGCCAAAGATTTAATATTTACTATGAATTGAAGTTTAAGAAGGTTCAAAACTAATTTATTAAGTACACTATTAAAATACTCAAGAACCTTTGGTTCGTAATA
>JUUF01000183.1 GCA_001058355.1 Carnobacterium maltaromaticum | reverse complement strand
GGCTTTGAAGGTGAGAGACCCAAGGCTCGAGCCGGTATCCCATTACAGCTTTTATGAAGACATCCGCAATGATTCGAAAGAACGAAACTTCTATTAAAAACCACACTTCAATATATTTTATTAAGTAGCCCCCAATCATTCTCAAACCACACACCGCCATAAATCAAAACCTTCGGTTTTATTATTAAGCACAAAAAAGACTCGTATTGCTACGAGCCTTTGAAAAATTAGTCTTCAAGCGGGCGAGAGAAGTTTGCAATCTCGCGTTGTACGTATTCTAAGTACGCTTCAACAGACATTGATTTAGTTTCTTTAGAACCATAACGACGAACAGTTACAGTACCTTCTTCAACCTCTTTATCCCCAATTACTAATTGATAAGGGATTTTTTGAGTTTGAGACGCACGAATCTTGTAACCCATTTTTTCATTACGATCATCAAGTTCTACACGCATTCCTAAGCGAGCCATTTTTTCTTTCAACTCACGTGCAGCGTCATAATGATGTTCCACACTTACAGGAATGATTGTTGCTTGAACTGGAGCTAACCAAGTTGGGAATGCTCCTTTGTATTCTTCGATTAAGTAAGCTACGAAACGTTCTGCAGTAGATACAACCCCACGGTGGATAACCACTGGACGGTGAGTGTTATCTCCATCTTCACCAACGTATGTTAAGTCGAAACGTTCTGGTAATAAGAAATCTAATTGGATTGTAGACATTGTTTCCTCTAATCCCATTGCAGTACGGAATTGAATATCTAATTTAGGACCGTAGAATGCTGCTTCACCGATAGCTTCGAAGTATTCTAATCCCATTTCATCCATCGCTTCTTTTAACATTGTTTCTGCTTTGTTCCACATTTCATCGTCATCGAAGTATTTATGTTTATCTTCAGGATCACGATAGCTTAAACGGAAGCGGTAATCTTTCACGTTGAAGTCGTTATATACTTCACGGATTAAGTCTAAGATACGTTTGAATTCGTCTTTAATTTGGTCAGGACGAACGAATGTATGTCCATCGTTAAGAGTCATTTCACGTACACGTTGTAAACCAGATAACGCACCTGATTTTTCATAACGGTGCATCATTCCTAATTCAGCAATACGAATTGGTAATTCACGGTAGCTGTGGATGTGGTTTTTATAAACCATCATGTGGTGAGGACAGTTCATTGGACGTAATACAAGCATTTCGCCATCGCCCATGTCCATTGGTGGGAACATATCTTCTTGATAGTGAGCCCAGTGTCCTGAAGTTTTGTAAAGACCTACATCAGCCATAACTGGAGTGTACACGTGTTGGTATCCAAGGCTGATTTCTTTATCCACGATGTAACGTTCAATTGTACGACGGATTGTAGCCCCTTTTGGTAACCAGAATGGTAATCCTGACCCAACTTCTTGGCTAATCATGAATAAGTCTAATTCTTTACCTAATTTACGGTGGTCACGTTCTTTAGCTTCTTCACGCATCTTCAAGAATTCTTTTAAGTCTGCTTTATCGAAGAATGCAGTACCGTAAACACGTTGCATCATCTTGTTATCAGAGTTTCCTCTCCAGTAAGCTCCAGCAAGTGATAATAATTTGAAGACTTGAATACGTCCTGTTGAAGGAACGTGGATACCACGACATAAGTCTACGAAGTCTTCTTGTTGGTATACAGTGATTGTTTCATCTTCTGGTAAACCGTTAATTAATTCTACTTTATAAGGGTCGTTTGCGAAGATTTCTAACGCTTCTTTACGGCTTACTTCACGACGAACGATTGGGTAGTTTTCTTTAACGATTTTCATCATTTCTGCTTCCACTTCTGGAAGAGCATCTTCTGTTAATTGATTTGGCATATCAGTATCGTAGTAGAATCCTGTTTCGATTGCAGGTCCAACTCCGAAGTGAATTCCTGGGTATAAACGAGTTAATGCATGTGCTAATAAGTGTGCTGTTGAGTGACGTAAGATTCCTAATGCATCTTCGTGATCTGGTGTAACGATTTCGATAGAAGCATCTTCTTCGATTGGACGATCGAAGTCTACTAATTCTCCGTTCACTTTACCTGCTAATGCTTTTTTCGCTAGGCTTTTGCTAATGCTTTCTGCAACTTCTTTTACTGTAATTCCTTTTGGAAACTCCTTAACGGCACCATCTGGAAAAGTAATTTTAATCATTGACATTTTCTTCCTTCTTTCTTTTTGAAATTTCTGAAATAAACAAAAAATCCCATAGTCTGCTCCTGCAAACTATGGGACGTCATATTCTACGTGGTTCCACCCAAATTTGTTCATCAAAAAAGATGAACCTCAACGGAATAACGCTCCGATACGCCTTGCTCTACTGAATTCAAGCAAAGATTCAAAAGTGGTAAAACTATTCCGGATGAAGTGTTGCACCAACCCACTTCTCGCTGAAATGTAACCAAGAGATAGTTTCTTGTCTTTTTCATCATTTTCAAAATATTTAGTTCATTAGTATTTAACCACTAATCTTTCATATTTTCAAGCATTTTCATCTATGATGGATTTCTGTGATTTTGTCCATCGACAAAATACTCTTTAGCTAAGAAGCGAATACGTTCAATCAGACGTTTTGCTTTAAGAAGTTCTTGGTCTCCTTTATTTGAATGAGCAAAATGCGCTTCTAACTGATCAATTGTGAAGTTAGATGTGAAGAACGTTGGTAATTCTTGCAACATACGGTGTTGTAAGATGACCATCAACACTTCGTCTCTAAACCATGCGCTATTCATTTCCGCACCGATATCATCCAACACTAAGATTGGTGTGTTTTTAATCGATACTAATTTCGCTTCAACGGTATTTGTCGCAATGGCTTGCTTAATTTCTGCACTATACGTTGGAACATTGACAAGCGTCGTTTCAACGCCGTTTTCAGAAAGCTCGTTTGCTAAAGCGCCCATCATATATGTTTTCCCAACACCAAAAGGCCCTGCTAAATACAATCCTTTTTGGTATTCAGTACTATTTGGGTTGTAACTATTGATGAATTTCAATAATTCTCCAATGACATCTTGTCGCTCTGGCGTAAGAGCCGTATCTGAGAAACGAGCCTCCGCGATATTTTTTGGCATATTGATGGAATGAATCAGGCGTTTACGTTTACGTTCTCTTTCCTCACGAATCGCTTCTTCGGTACGTTTGTAATTCACTAAAATAAATCCGTTATGCACTTCTAAACATGGTTCGAGACCTGGAGCTTTCACTTCCTTGTTGTTCTTTCTAGCATCTCTTTCCATTCGAAACTCCAATAACGCAGACATTCCTTTACGAATAGCTTCCGGAGTCAATTCTTCTTTATGTTGTTCAAGAAAAGCTTTTACATCTTCATCTTCAAAGATTTCTTTTTCGATGTTTTGCATGTTCGGCATGCCTTGTGTTGCTCCTCTTTGATCTAAAAATCCTTTTAATCCTTCCAATTCGTTCACCTCCGTTATTGTTGTTCTCTTTGATTACTTGTTTTTAATTTTGCGATTTGTTCTGCTAAATCACTTGAAACTTGTGTGGATTGGCTTTCAGTAGGCGCAGGCGTTTGTTTCTCCTTCGCATTAGAATCTTTTGCCCAATCTGGCAATTGTTCTTGATAGCCACCCTGTCTTCTGTAGTTATTCTTACCTGCGTTATGCAGTTGTTGTTTTCGTTTCACTTCGCGTTGCAAGTCGCGATTACGTACAGCTTCCATTGCCTCTTGAGCAGTCTTGATTTCTTTTGTGGCCCAGTCGTTGGCAATGGCATCAATAAAGTTTCGAGCCAGTGTCGCATTATCGAGCTGCACCAAAGCATAGTGGAATAAAATATTTAACACTTCGTTTGGCAAGCCGCTAACAGATACTAAATCAAAAATTAATTGTCGTTCTGCTTTGGAGACATAGCCTTTCTTTTGCGTCTTGATGCTTGAAACAAAGTCGATTGGCGCCATTGCTTTAGCAGCTTGAATCAATTGCTGGATGGCTAACTCTTCTTCAGAGGCACCTTCCACCACTTGAGCTTCAGTAGACTCTACAACAACAGGCTCAACAACTTCTTCGCTTCGAAGTTGTGTCACTTTATCTTGAGCAGCCTCTTGCCCTAATTTCAACAAGAACTCTTCATCAATGACTTTCGTTGTTAAATCCGATGCAATCACTAAGAATTGTGCAATTTCTTGCTCAGTAAACCCATACGCGCGGTATAAGGCATCGACGATTTTGCGAACTCCCTTAGTGATGGAATTCAAATCGACGAATTCTGTTTTTAACAGTCCTTCGATTAAATCCCAATCCACATCCGAAGTAAACTCGAATTCAGCTTGTTGCTTGCTATCTAATACCATACGATTTTCTTGTGCGTGGTTTCTTGTATAAGATTCCATGTTATAAGGAAGTCGGTACGCTTCTTCAAACTGCGCACTGTCGTTCTCTCCTAAGTCGCCTGGTTTCGACACTAAAAATCGTTGTTTTAATTTCTCAAAACGATGACTCCCAATTTGGTTTAACAGTAATGTCGAGAGTAAGGCATCTTTGAAAAAGAGACGCGGAGACGTTGGCGCTTGTAATTCCATCGTGTACGTTTGAGGACGTGAAGCAGTTGGCTCCTTACGATACGTTTTTAGTAACCCAATCCCTTCCAAACGAGTTTTCGCTAAGTAAAAGTCCGGCATTCCTAAATTCGTCATCGACAACAATTCAGAAATGGAGAAGACTTCGCTCTCATATTCCGATGGAGATAACTCACCGTACAAAGTCGCATACAAAAGAGTCGCTTCTTTCCCAATGAACGGAGCGTATAATTGCATTAAAAATTGGATTTCTCTTTCGGTAATCCATACAGGTTGTACCACGAGGATACCGTCTTTAGGCTTATACTGTGCCCACGGAAACTCTTTTGAGTGCATTCTTGTAATTCCTTCCTATTTTTCTTGGCTGTCCATAATCATAGACATTCTTTCTAATTCTTTTAAGAACATTTTGCGGTCTGTAAATTGACGATACACACTTGCAAAGCGAATATACGCAATATCATCAATTTTAGCTAAGTGATCCATCACCATTTCCCCAATAAGAGTGCTTGACACTTCATTTTCTCCCTCTTGGTTGATGGAACGTTCGATTTCATTCACGATATTTTCCAATTGTCCGAGTGATACTGGACGTTTTTCTGCTGAACGAACTAATCCGTTTAATAATTTTTCACGGCTAAATTCTTCACGATTCCCGTTACGTTTAATGACAAGCAATGGCGCTTTTTCTAAGCGCTCGAATGTTGTAAAACGGTAGCCACATTCTTCGCATTCTCTTCGTCTACGAATAGAACGGCCATCATCGGCTGGACGACTATCAACTACGCGAGAACCATTGTTTTTACATTTTGGACATTGCATTGCAAACACCTCTCCTTTTTTGTGCTTATTCGATTTATTATATCATTTTTTAAGGAAATTTTCGAGTAGCCACTGATGGACTTTTTGCTCTAACTCTTGAAGGGTTCCTTCATTTGACCACACAATCGTTGCTCTCTTTACTTTTTCTTCTAAAGGCATCTGTGATTGGATTCGCTCTAACGCTTCTTGGCGAGTATATCCATTCCTTTTTTCCATGCGTGAAATTTGCGTCTCCACAGAAACAGCCACCACGATAATATCATCACATAGGCTCTCATAGTTCATTTCAAATAAGAGTGGAAGGTCTAAGACAATTAGAGGCTTTCCTTGCTCTTGGTAGTCTTTCATCTTTCCTGTAATCTCTTGACGGATGAGCGGTTGTAGAATGTCATTTACTTCCTTGCGAAGCGCATCATCGCTAAACATTTTTCGCCCAAGTTCTGTTCGGTTTAATGTTCCATCAGCGTTTAAAATAGACTCACCAAACCGGTTCACGAGCGCAGTTAATCCGGCAGTTCCTTTTTCGACGACTTGTCTAGCAACGACATCCGCATCAATCACCGGCACTCCAGAGATTTTAAACAAATTCGAAACGGTTGATTTTCCGCTGGCGATACCGCCTGTTAATCCAACAACTCTCATCTTTTTCCTCCAACACTTCTTGTAAGACCTATGTTAGTTCAAAACGCCCTTTGTCGCAAGTTCTTTTCATGATTAGAGCCCATATTTACACAAAAATACCGCACCCTCGTATTGAGAATGCGGCATGTCGATTATAGACGTTCGTTTAATTCTTTTGCTAAGTCTTCGAATCCTGGTTTTCCAAGTAAAGCAAACATGTTTTTCTTGTATGCTTCTACCCCTGGTTGGTCAAATGGGTTAACGCCATTTAAGTAACCAGAAAGTCCAACTGCGATTTCGAAGAAGTAGATTAAGTGTCCTAATGTGTAAGCTGACATATCAGGAATGTTCACTACAAAGTTTGGAACTTGACCATCTGTATGAGCAAGTAATGTTCCTTGGAAAGCTTTTGTATTTACAAAGTCCATTGTTTTACCTTGTAAGTATCCTAATCCATCTAAATCTTCTTCTGTTTCAGGAATTGTTACTTCTTCATTTGGTTTACCCACTTTGATAACTGTTTCGAAGATGTTACGACGACCTTCTTGGATGTATTGTCCTAGTGAGTGTAAGTCAGTTGAGAAGTTTGCACTTGAAGGATAAATTCCTTTGAAGTCTTTCCCTTCTGATTCACCAAATAATTGTTTCCACCATTCAGAGAAGTATTGTAATGTTGGTTCGTAGTTAATTAATAACTCTGTCACTTTTCCTTTGCGGTATAACACATTACGTGCTACAGCGTATTGGTAAGCTTCGTTTTCTTTTAAGTTTGATGAGCTGTATGCCACACGTGCATCCTCAGCCCCTTGCATTAATGCATCTACATCTGCACCAGTAACTGCGATTGGAAGTAATCCTACAGCTGTTAATACTGTGAAACGTCCACCGACATCATCTGGAATCACAAATGTTTGGTATCCTTCCACATCTGCTTCTGATTTTAATGCTCCACGAGCGCGGTCAGTTGTAGCGTAAATACGATTTACAGCTTCTTCTTTACCATATTTTTTAATTAATAAATCTTTGAATACACGGAAAGCAATCGCTGGTTCTGTTGTTGTACCAGATTTAGAAATTACGTTTACAGAGAAATCACGATCTCCGATTAGGTCGATTAACCCTTGTAAGTAAGTTGAGCTAATGCTGTTTCCTGCAAATAATACTTGCGGAGTTTTACGTTTATCGCTTGGTAAGTAGTTATAGAAAGCGTGGTTTAAGAAATCAATCGCTGCACGAGCTCCTAAATAAGAACCACCAATACCAATTACTACTAATACTTCAGATTCTTCTTGAATCTTTTTAGCTGCTGCTTTAATACGAGCGAATTCTTCTTTGTCATAGTCGCATGGTAAGTTAATCCAACCTGTGAAGTCGTTACCTGCTCCTAATCCTTCGCGTAAGTCTTTATCTAACGCTGTTACTGTTGATTGTAAATTGTCAATTTCTTCTTGACTGAAGAAACTTAATGCTTTTGAATAATCAAATGAAATATGTCCCATTTGAATGCCTCCTTCGTATTCAATAACGATATATTATTAATTTTTGTTTTTATCTTTTACAAATTTTTCTTGTGCTTCTTCGATCCATTCTGGTAATTTCTTCGCTAAGCTTGAAAAACCAATGGAAGGAACATAGCGCTTGCGATTTTTCTTAATGCGTTGCGGAACGTCTGGCACATCGAGTTTTTCCAGTGCTCGAATCGATAAACTAATCTTATTGGAAAATTCATCGACATCAATCACTTTGGCTGTCACTTCCTGCCCCACTTTTACAAAATCATGCACATTATCCATATATCCATGTTTACACTCAGAAATATGAATCAAACCTTGTGTATCTTCGTCTAGCTCCAAGAAAACTCCGTAATTTTGTACACCTGTTACTTTAGCCGTAACGATGTCACCAATTCTAAAAGTTTTGCTCATAGAACCTCCTACGCTTTTACGTCCATCGATTCAATGACAACATCTTCTAGCGGACGGTCTTGCGCATTACGTTCTACGCCTTCAATCTTAAGAACAACGTCCATACCTTCTACGACGCGTCCGAATACTGTATGACGGTGGTCTAACCAAGGTGTTCCACCAACTTTAGCGTATTCTTCAACGATTTCTTCAGGCCAGCCGCCATCTTTTAATTGTTTCAACATTTGTGCTGGTACTTGTTTTGCAGTAACGATGAAGAATTGAGATCCGTTTGTGTTTGGACCTGCATTCGCCATTGATAATGTACCGTACAAGTTGAATGCTTCTCTTGAAAACTCATCTTCGAAAGTGCGTCCGTAAATAGACTCGCCACCCATACCAGTTCCAGTTGGGTCGCCACCTTGAATCATGAAGTCTTCAATCACACGGTGGAAGATAACTCCGTTGTAGTATCCATTTTTCGCATGTGTTACGAAATTCTCCACTGTTTTAGGTGCTACTTCAGGGAATAATTCTAATGTGAAATCGCCCAAGTTCGTATGCACAGTCACGAGTGGATTCTTTTCATTCACTTCATTCAATTGTGGAAATTGACTCATTTTTCCATCTCCTTTTAATTCTTACTGATGATTGCTCATCTACCATCCTCTATTAAACCACAAAAGGCAAACGGGTGCAATTTAGCGTTCTTATCCGCCTTAATAAAAAAATAAAGAATATCTATAAATTTTCCTTAGTGATTTTCATGGTTTCGTGGTATAGTATTTGAGTATAGAAAAAAGAAAGAGTGAAAGTTTAATGACAATATTTCAAAATTATCCATTAATCGCTTCAATTTGCTCGATTCTATTTGCACAATTTGTTAAATTCCCGATTGCGCTCTTCTCAAAGAAAGATGGCGCACACGTTTCGTTAGTAACTAGTACAGGTGGAATGCCAAGTTCTCACTCTGCTGCGGTTAGCTCGCTGATTACAGCGCTTATTATTGAATACGGATTTGCTTCTCCACTCGTTGCAATCGCAACAACGTTCGGTTTAATCGTCATGTTCGATGCCATGGCCGTTCGTCGTCAAAGTGGTGAACAAGGAATTCTCCTACAAAAATTATACGAAGAACAAGTACGCGAAGAATCCAGCGCATTAAAGCATGTTGAAATTGAATCAGAAGATGATCCAATCAATCTCTTCGATACCGAAGAAAATAAAAAATTAATCATCAAGAAATATTTAGGTCACAAACCCGTTGAGGTATTTGCTGGGGTACTAACTGGTATCGCAATGGCCTTTATTTTAAGAATGTTCTATTAATTCGGAGGTAAAAAGTGACTCAAGAAATTGTTGATATTATTATTATCGGCGGTGGGCCTGTTGGGCTTTTCACCGCCTTTTACGCGGGCTTACGTCAAGCGTCTGTTAAAATTATTGAAACTTTGCCCCAATTAGGTGGGCAACCAGGGATGCTTTATCCTGAAAAGATGGTTTATGACATCCCTGCCTTCCCAGAAATTACAGCTGGCGATTTAATCGAGAACTTGAAAAAGCAGCTTGAACGTTTCCCAGAAACTCAGTACTGCTTAGAAGAAGAAGCACTCGAATT
>JUUF01000182.1 GCA_001058355.1 Carnobacterium maltaromaticum | reverse complement strand
TATAAGGTATACCTTATATTAGTTAAAAGTAATATTGCTTGTTCTTATTGTTGTATCAACGAAAAGTTGAATTCTTTGAGTTTTATGCACACAAAAAAAGAGAGGTTGCCCTCTCTTTCGTTATTCGTTGTTAAACTGCAAAAAGTTGCTCTAAGTCTTCGTGAGTGAATCCTTGTCCGTCTGGTTCGTCCACACGTTCAATCGTTGCACCTAATTCACGTAATTTTTGATGGAACTCATAATATCCACGGTCCAAGAATTGTAAGTCTGTTACGCGTGTATATCCTTTTGCAACCATTCCAGCGATGATTAACGCTGCAGCAGCACGTAAGTCTGTAGCTCGTACTTCAGCACCTGATAATACTGAGGCACCAGTCATCACAGCTGTATGTGAGTCAATACGGAATTGCGCACCCATACGACGCATTTCTTCTAAGTGGTTGAAACGGTTCTCGAACACTGTTTCCGTCATTGTGCTTGTACCAGTGGCTAATAATTGTGCAATCGTCATTTGTGCTTGCATATCTGTTGGAAAACCTGGGTGAGGTAAAGTTTTCACGTCAGTTGGTTTCAACTCATCTGGACCGATGACACGGATTCCGTCTTCTTCTTCGATAAATTGAACACCCATTTCGCCTAATTTAGAAATTAATGGTTGGTTGTGTTCTGCAATTGCATCTTCGATAAACACGTCGCCTTTTGTAACAGCAGCGGCTACCATAAATGTACCAGCTTCGATACGGTCAGGGATAATTGAGTGAATTGTTCCATCCAAACGTTCTACCCCTTCAATACGCATGTTTTCTGTTCCAGCACCGACAATTTTCGCACCCATCTTGTTTAAGATGTTTGCTAAGTCAACGATTTCTGGCTCACGCGCTACGTTTTCGAGGTATGTTGTTCCTTTTGCTAAAGTCGCAGCCATCATAATGTTTTGAGTAGCTCCAACAGATGGGAAATCTAAGTAAATACGAGCTCCATGAAGTTCATCTGCATGTGCTTCGATATAGCCTTCTGTTTGAACGATTGTCGCACCCATTGCTTCGAATCCTTTTAAGTGAAGGTCGATTGGACGACTTCCGATAGCACATCCACCAGGCATCGCTACACGCGCATGTCCAAAACGTGCTAATAATGGCCCCATTACAACGATTGACGCACGCATTTTACTTACGTATTCAAACGCTGCAGTTGTTGTAATATCTTTTGTGGCATTTAAAGTAATGGCCTTTTCTTCTTCGTCAAATGTACTTAAGACGTTTAAGCTCCCTAACACGTTTAACATCATATGTACGTCTGATAAGTTCGGTACATTTGTTAAATGCGTAACGCCTTTATCTGCTAAAATACTTGCTGCTAAAATCGGTAATACCGCGTTTTTAGCTCCTTCTACTTTTACTGTTCCCTGAAGACGTGTATCGCCACCTCGCACGATCATCTTATCCATTAAATAACCTCCAAAAACTCTCTATCCATCTACTGTAATATCAATTGAATGTACTGATTTAAATAATCTGATAAATCGAATATGACTTTAGCTATACTAGCACCCATCCAAATAGCGATGAGTAAAAAGAGGATACGGGCTTCCTGAACGCGGCCTTTTCTGAGAATCTTCTCGATTTGAATGCCTTGCAACGCCCAATAACTAAGCATGATAAAAGCAAGAACCAATGTGATTCGAATGATTAATGTTACTTGAATCATACCTACTCCCCCAGTCATATACTGCCTTTCTATACTACCATATTTGACCATTAAAAAAAAGCAGGAGATATGCTCCTGCTTACCCAATTAAGTAAAAGCATCCTAGTCTAATAAGTGCTGCTAAAATCAGGCTTAAAAATAATATTTTTTTAGAGTCTTGAATGAATAATGCTAGTAGAGTCATCCCTAAAAACAGAATGGGAATTGAACCTAATACTAGAGGATGAATCCTTCCAATTTCGAAAAGTAAAATTGCCTTAATACAGAACATTAAAAATACAGATGGCCACATCAGCCTCACTAATATTCGCCCTATAAACACTCGACTTCTGCTTCGAACCAGTATTAAAAGTCGCATACTTTCATACTCATTAATAAAATACATCAAAATAAGAACTTCCATTACCATTAAGAAAATACTTAAAAGATGGCCAAAAAGAAAGGTAACGGGTATAAAACTGAAGTGTGCCTCGATATAAAACGACGGTAATGGATGATATAAATTCCATACTATTAACAAACCAAAAATGTAGAGAAGCCACTCTCGAATGGGAAATAACTGTTTCATTGAAGAATCAGCTTCCCTTCTTCCATCAAATATTCCTTATCAAAACGTAATTCGGCCAAATTATCATGAGCAGCAATCACAATTGATTTCCCTTCTTCATGAAGCTGTTGAACTAATTGATGAAACTGATCTAGTGATTTTTTATCTAAACCTCGAGTTGGCTCGTCTAATAAAATTAAATTTTGATCCTCCATCACAGCTTGAATAATCCCCATTTTCTGACGCATTCCAACGGAATATTTTTTCACGTGAACTTTACTATCAAAATCCAAATCAAAATTTTTCACTAATTCTCTAATTTTCGATTCATTGTAATTTTTATTGATAGACGCTAAAAATTTAAGATTCGTTTTTAAACTACTTTCTTCCATGAACGCTGGATTCTCAATCAAAGCTCCAATTCGTACATCACTATCTAAAACAACTTCACCTTTATCCGGCTCCAAAATATCACAAAAAAGCTTAAATAAAGTAGACTTTCCGCATCCATTAGCTCCTACAATATGAATAAGTTCTCCTTGTTCAATTTTGAAATCGACTTCTTCTAAAATCACTTGAAACCCTAGTTTTTTGGATACATTTTTTAGTTCTAACATGAGTACCTCCCCTTCACTCTCGTAATAGAAATAATATCGTAAAATAAGATGTTAATGAAAATAGGATAGAACCAATAATAGCCATATTTCTATTACACCCAATAGAAATCGTATAGATGATTAATCCCGAACAAATTAAATACACGCTTTTTAATAGAGCAAATATCAGCATCGCTTTTGTAAATGCTTGTCCATTCATCATTTGGAATAGTAACGCTAAGGAGAATTGAGCGACAAAATAACAAACAACTGAAACTAACACTGTTACCAATTGATAAAATTGGTAGTTTTTCTCTCCAACTCTTTGAATGAGAAGGTAACGGATTTGATGTCGTCTCCAAATGACAACCCCTAGTAAAACTAATAATAAGGTGTCTGAAAAATATGCTGTAAAATGGGAAGACAATAAGTCTAGTATTAAGTTACCGAAAATTTGCCCTTTTAAAACAAAAGAGACTCCAGAAACAATCGATAATCCATACACCCATTGTTGTCTTTTTCCTTTTAGGAGCTCATTCATTAATATCCCTCCTTCAAATCCATCTTTCTTCTGATAATTAATAGGAGAATAGTCAATAGACTATAAAAAATCGCAGGATATACAAAAATAACCCAGGCTGAATGAGAAATAGTTTCTGCTAATAATGTGTACATTCCTGGTTGAATGAGTGATAAAACGCAAATTGAATAGCCGATAATCGGGGAAATTCCACCTATAACCATTGCTAATAAAAGCGATATAATCACTAATAACAATCCACTGCATAAATAAATGATATATCGTTTTAGGAACAATCCAACTGAAAAAACAAATGAATAGAAAATGGCGTATCCTAAGGGAATTATTACTATCGTACAGATTAAATTAATAAAACTATTTGTCGAGAAGTTAATCGTGAAAGACCACGTCAAATAAGAACTACTCTCTTCGAAAATAAATGGTGAGTAAAATAAATGAACTAATATCGCCTGAAGAAACATTTTCACTAAGAAAACAAAATAGATTATGATAAAGTTCGTTTTAAATTGTTTTGATATAAGTGGTGAAAAGAATGTTTTTTTATGTCGTAATCTCACAGATTGCAAATAGTCGCAATGCGTTATCCTTTGTCTGATACATTCATGAGAAAAGAATAGCGGTGGAATCATGAATGCTACAAAACCATATACAGCATCCACTACCTGAATGGAGCTGAATATAATTTCATAAAACAGTGGTATTCCTCCTTCTGCTCCTCCAAAGTGTCCCGTTGACAAATGATAATGAATATAGTTTAGAATCATAACGATGGAAAGTATCCAATAGAAAATGATTGAGAACATTGACCATTTATTTTTATAAAATATCATTTCTTTCACCACCCATATCTTTATCACGTAAAAGCAAACTTGTTCCCGCTTTCATTATACTCTTCTTATTTATAACCAACAATATAAATTTGTGAAAAAATCTCTTTTCTTCGTATAAATTCTCTATTTTTGACACTTAAACGAAAAAAGAAAATTTATGCTATACTAATACCAAAGTGAGGGGAAAGAATGCTAGAGAGATATAAAACGATTAAAGCGGCTGGGACGAATGAAATCGAGATTAAGGGGTCTCGTTTTATTGCGCATTTTCATAGGGTAACGAGCGAAGAAGAAGCACTCGAATT
>JUUF01000181.1 GCA_001058355.1 Carnobacterium maltaromaticum | reverse complement strand
TTCACAGTGCGAAGGATTTGGGTGTGAGCATTGCGAGAAATGTTGAAATACAAACAGATAAGACATTAGTTCATAAATTGTTAGCAGTCCTCACCCGCTTCTCATAGCACCCTATTTTACTTAAATAATCGTCAATAAACCACTGCGTATAAATCAAAGCGCAGTTATTTCAGAGGGAAAAATTAAAGAGCACCTAGATTTCTCTAAGTGCTCTTTATCTTTATTTTTGAACAGCTTCTTTGTAATCGCAATTGCTACATGCAATTTGTTTTCCGCCGCGACCTTTTTTCTCTACTAAGTAGTGGTCACATTTTGGACAATTACGTCCGATAGGTTTATCCCATGATACAAATTCGCATTCTGGGTAGCGATCACAACCATAGAAGATACGGTTTTTCTTCGACTTACGTTCGATAACTTTCCCTTTACCACAAGTTGGGCAAGTAATACCGATATCTTTCACGATAGCTTGTGTATGGTGACATTCTGGGAAATTGCTACATGCGTAGAATTTACCAAAACGACCTAATTTAATGACCATTGGATGTCCACATTTTTCACAGTTAAAACCAGCTGGTTCATCTTTAATTTGAACTTTCTCAATTTCAACTTCTGCTTTATCCACTTCAACTTTGAACGGTTGGTAGAACTTATCAATTACTTGTACCCACTCTTCTTTTCCTTCTTCAACAAGGTCGAGATTATCTTCCATTGAAGCTGTGAAATGAGTATCGACAATATTTGGAAAATATTGTTCAATGATTTGATGTACTACATAACCAAGTTCTGTTGGTTCAAAACGCTTAGAAACTAATTTAACGTAATAACGTTTTTGGATTGTTTCAATTGTTGGTGCATAAGTTGATGGACGACCAACACCGATTTCTTCTAGTGTTTTAATTAAAGTCGCTTCAGAATAACGTGCAGGTGGTTGCGTGAAATGTTGTTCAGGATTTAGTTTAGCTAATTGAACTTCATCCCCAACTTGCATTTCAGGAAGCACATTTCCTTTTTTCGCATCTGCATTATCTTGATAAACTTTTTGGTATCCAGCAAACTTGATAGTTGAGCCGTTTGCTTTAAACACATGGTTATTTTGTTCTAAATCAACTTGTACAGTGTCATAAACTGCAGCCGTCATTTGGCTAGCAACGAATCGTGACCAAATTAATGTGTACAATTTCAATTGATCTTTTGTTAAATAACTTGAGATTGAATCTGGTGTACGAAGAACTGAAGACGGACGAATGGCTTCATGCGCATCCTGAGCTCCCTCAGCGTTCTTTACAGCGCGTTTAGTAGCAAGACAGTATTCTTTACCAAACTCTTTCTCAATGAACTCAGATGCCTCATTTTGAGCAGATGCTGAGATACGAGTAGAGTCTGTACGCATATACGTAATTAAACCGACAGAACCACTACGTCCAAGTGATACCCCTTCATAAAGTTGTTGGGCAACCATCATCGTTTTACGAGTTCTGAAGTTTAAGCGATTTGACGCATCTTGTTGCAAACTACTTGTTGTAAATGGTGCTGCAGGATTGCGACGACGTTCTTTTTTCGTCACTTTAGTAACCTTGAATGGTTTCTTCTCAGAAAGTTCTGCCATTACTGATTTTACAGTCGCTTCTTTTTCTAAAGCGGCTTTCTTAGCTGTTGTTCCATAGTAATTAGCCGTGAAAGCTTTCTTTTCTTTCTTGAATTGTCCTTCAAGAGTCCAGTATTCTTCTGGAACGAATGCTTTAATTTCGTTCTCGCGATCAATGATTAATTTCACAGCGATACTTTGAACACGCCCTGCACTGAGTCCCTTTTTCACTTTTTTCCATAAAATAGGAGATAAAGTATAACCCACAAGACGGTCTAAAATACGACGTGCTTGTTGCGCGTCCACTAAGTCCATATCAATCTTTCTAGGATTCTTGAACGCTTCTTTAATTGCATCTTTTGTAATCTCATTAAATTCCACACGAATAGGTGCGTTTAAATCAAGTCCTAATAAATGAGCTAAATGCCAAGAAATAGCTTCTCCTTCTCTATCCGGGTCACTCGCGAGATAGACAGCATCTGCTTTTGCTGCTTCTTTTTTAAGTGATTTGATTAAATCACCTTTCCCACGAATTGAAATATAATGAGGTTCATAATTATGTTCAATATCTACGCCCATTTTGCTTTTAGGCAAATCACGTAAGTGCCCTTTACTAGCAACTACTTTAAAGTTTTTCCCTAAATAGCGTTCAATGGTTTTAGCTTTTGTAGGAGACTCTACAATTACTAGATTTTGCTTCACCATTAAATGGCTCCTTCCCTAATCCACTCTATCTAACAGTTCTCTCAAGCTAAGAAAGCCCGAGAATAGTGAGATTGCTTAAATTATCTTTTGTCATCATATCTAAACACATTCTTTTTGTCAAGGCAACAAAATAATCTCTTAAACTGTTAGATTGTATTTTTAAGGAAAATATTTCAGATTTTTAGAAATGGTATCGCCGTTTTTAACAAGACACGCTCCTGCTTCAATCAAGCTATTGGTTCCCTTTGAATGGGGCGAAAATATGTTTCCCGGAACGGCAAAAACTTCTCTATTTTCACTCAATGCTAAGTTTGCGGTTATGAGGCTTCCACTTTTCTCTTTCGCTTCGATCACACATACTCCATGACTTAGTCCAGCGATGATGCGATTACGGTATGGAAAATGGAATTTTAAAGGTCGACTCCCTAGTGGATATTCAGAAAGGAGTAATCCTCTTTTCGCAATCATGTCATAAAGATTCGCATTTTCAGGTGGATAAACGACATCTAATCCACTTCCAATAACTGCAATAGTATTCCCGTTAGTCTTGAGGGTTTCTTCATGAGCTAATGTATCCACACCTCGAGCTAATCCACTGACAACTACAATACCATCATTAACGATGGGTGGGATTAACTCATGAATACATTCTTTAGCATATTTAGAATGATCTCTTGATCCCACAATAGCTACTGCTCTCTGATTAATGAGTGATAAGTTTCCTCTATAAAATAATACAATAGGAGGTAAATAAATTTCTTTTAATCGTTGGGGATAACCACCGTCCAAAACGGTCAATACCTTCACTCTTTTTTCCTGTAGTCTCTTGATTTCAACATCCCAATCCATTGATTCTATCCACTGACTCGTTTCTTCTGGCAGTGCGTATTTTAAATCCCCTAGAACAAAAGTGTCGTTTAAGGAGACATCTTCATTCAACCGTTCATAGAGCTCAAAGAATCGTTTGCTCGTCAGCGTATCGCTCATCGCAATAGCAATCAGTAATCTACGTTTTGTCCAAATCATAAAAAAACTCCTTCTCGAAATAGTCTTTCAATACTATTTACGAGAAAGAGTTCCAATTTGGATTTTATTGATAATCTTTCACCGGAGCAAATGTCATACGGTGAATTGGCGTTGGTCCTATTTTTTCAAGACCTTCAAGATGCGCTTTCGTACCATAGCCAGCATTTTGTGCAAAGCTGTAACCTGGATACAGTTGATCGTAATCCTTCATCATCTGATCACGAACCTCTTTTGCAACGATACTTGCTGCAGCAATAGAGATGCTTTTAGCGTCCCCTTTAATAATACCTTCTTCAGGAATACCAGTATCCAGTTTCATTGCATCAATCAATAAGTAGTCTGGCTTTTCTGGCAATAATTCAATCGCTCTCTTCATAGCCACTTTACTTGCTTCGTATATATTAATCTTATCAATGGTAAACGCATCTACAATACCGATACCAATTGCGATGGCTTGTTCTTTAATGATTTCAAAAATTTCAGCACGCTTCTTAGCACTTAATTTCTTCGAATCATCCAGACCGATATCTTCCATTCCTTCAGGTAGAATCACGGCAGCTGCTACGACTGGACCAGCAAGTGGACCGCGACCCACTTCATCGATTCCAGCAATCATTTTGTAGCCTTTTTGTTTAGCTGCACGTTCAAAGCTTTGCATTTCCTCAAAGTGAGCAGCACGTACTGCTTTTTTAGCGTACTGACGTTCGAATTTGGCAATTAAATCTTGAACTCCTTTACGCTCGTCACTTCGAAGTTCTGTTAAACGCTCATCCGACAACGTTTGAATTCCTTCAAGAATCAATTTAATTTCTTTGATGGAACGTTTTTCCATTATGCTTCCCCCGTTAACGACACAGGCGCTTGGTCCAATGTATAACGACCAAGTTTCCCTGAACGAATATCAAACACGATTCGTTCACTTGCCTTTTCATAATCTTCTTTAAAGCCTAAATTCTTTGTAATTAACATTAATAAATCTACGTTTGAGAGTTCTAAATCATCATCCGTTAATCGATAAGCTTTCTTTAAATACTCTGGATAATCCAATTTGAACTGACTAAGAGCAAATAATGCAATATCATCCATATGAAGGAGCGCATCTTTAATAGCTCCAGTTAACGCTAGCTTATTTCCAACTTCTTCACTTTCAAACTTCGGCCATAGAATTCCTGGTGTATCTAATAACTCAAAATCATTTCCGATTTTCAACCAACGTTGTCCCTTTGTAACACCAGGACGGTTGGCAGTTTCTGCTTGGTTTTTATTAATCATACGATTAATAAAAGTTGATTTCCCAACGTTTGGAATTCCAAGAACCATTAAACGAATCGGTCTAGGACGGATTCCTTTTTCTAGATTCTTTTCAAAGACTGGTGCCATTAATTCTTTAATCGCAGCCTTTACTTGCTTAATCCCTTTTCCGTCTTTTGCTTCTGTTGTAAGAACTTTAATTCCTTGGCTAATAAAATAATCATTCCAACGTTTTGTTTGAGATGGATCTGCCAAATCCACTTTGTTTAATAAAATTAATTGTTTCTTTTGACCTTTAATTTCTTCGATAATAGGATTGCGACTTGATTCTGGAATACGAGCATCCACCATTTCAATCACAACATCGACTAGTTTTAATTTTTCTGTTGCTTCCCGGCGCGCTTTGGCCATATGCCCAGGGAACCATTGGATTGTTGCCATACGTTTCGAATCCTTTCTATTTAATCTTTAATAAATCATTCATATAGAACCATCAAACATTATACCATGTTTTCATTCTTTTTTCCGTTCTCTTCCTCATCCCTATAACGAAAAATCTCAGTACAACAACGATTCCTTGTCATTGCACTGAGATTTCATTTATATGCAAAAATTTTAGTTGATTACTTCGTAAATACTTTCTGTATTCCAACGAACTTTTGGTTTAATCTCTTCGTCTCTATAACCAAAAGCACACATAACAGATACTCCAAATTCTGATGTATCCAGAACGCCTTTTTCTTCTAAATAAGCTTCTACTTTATCTTTATCGAATCCTTCGATTGGACATGAATCCATCCCCATTAGAACTGCCGCATTCATCATATTTGTCATTTGGATATACGTTTGTTTACTTGCCCAGTCAAAGAGTGAACGTTCATCGTTCAGCTTGGCATCACTTTCTTGGAAACTCTTAATACGATGCGCATAAGCAGAATCGGGATCATAACTTCTATGTCTTACTTCTTGCATTAATTTTTCGATATAAGGAGTTTCATAGTTCACGCCTTTACGAGCTAGATATATCACAAAATGACTAGCACCATCAAGCATTGAAACAGCGCCCCAAGCCATTGATTTTAAATCTTGCTTCATTTCTTTGTTATTTAATAAAAGCATCTTCCAAGGTTCAAAGCCAAGTGAAGAAGGAGCCAATCTACCTACTTCCACAAGTGCTGCCCAATCTTCATCAGAAATGCGACGAGCTGGATCAAATTTTTTAGTAGCATAACGTTGGTGTTGTAATGCAACGACTTCTTCTCTATTCATCATACAAGTCTCCTTAAGTGTAAAATTTACACACAATATATATCATTAGTTTAACAGTTTAGAAATAGAATAGCAATCCACCTAGGTAAATTAAAAGAGACTGAATTGCTTCAGTCTCATCTTTACTATTGAGGATTGTTTTCTGACGACTTGAACTTCACTTTCTTAATCTTGAAGTCGATATGTCGCTCCCTGATGGTTGCTTCAATATCATCAATCGAAATTTGTTTGTCATTTTCAATCTGAATGTTAATTTCATATTTACCGCCGATATCTTTTACATCAACATTCGCAATTTGATATTGTTTTAAATCACAGTATTGATAAATATCATGAACGAGCGAGATATCACCTACCGTCCCATTGATGCTTGCTTGGTAGATTTGATGCTGTTTTGTAAAATCATGTGTTAGCCATTGGATTAACATAACGAACACGCTACATACGAGGCCAAAGAACCATAATCCTCCACCAATCGCCATACCGATACCGGAAGTCGCCCAAATACCAGCTGCAGTTGTTAGTCCACTAATTTTCTTGTCACGCATGAAGATAATTCCCCCACCGATGAAGGAAATACCACTAACGATTTGTGCTGCGACACGTGTTGAATCAAAGTCATGAGTATCAAGAAACGCTTCTTTGGAAATAATCATCATCAAGGCGGAAGTTAAACAAACAATCACATGAGTTTTAACACCGGCTTGTTTATTTCTGGCTTTTCGTTCGTATCCAATTAACAGTCCGCAAATACATGCGAGGATAATTGACGTAAAATGTCTTAACTCTAACATCGCGTCAAATGAACGCACAAAAATTTGATCCATACTCTTCCTCCTTTAAAAATGTACCTTTCTATTTTACGCATATTTCGATAGAAAGTCAACAATAATGAAATCGTTTTCTAACCATAGTTATTCTACAAGCAAAAGAAAAAGAGACAGAAATCTGCCTCTTTACTCTCTATTGATATAAATATGAATAGTCTTTTAATCCGCCGATACGGTTAAGCGGCCATACTGTAAATACGGCTTTCCCTTCGATGGCAGACTTATCAATAAATCCAATCATTCGACTATCTTTTGAAACGCCTCGATTGTCTCCCATGACAAAGTATTTCCCTTCAGGAACCTTGTCCTCTCCGGTCAACTCTTTCAATGTAAAATCATCGATGAAGACTGTCTTCTTATCGTTATTCGTGTTAATAAATGGTTGCTCCACTTCTTTTCCGTTAATATATAGAACACCATTTTTCACTTCAACCGTATCACCAGGCATTCCGATAACTCGTTTAATGTATTCCTTATCTTCGTCCGGAGCTTGCAATACAACCACGTCAAAACGGTTAATACCGCCAATTTTTGACATAATCATATGATCTCCATTATGAAGGGTTGGATACATCGATTGTCCACTAACTGTAAAAGGACGACCTACAAAGAAGTAAAGAATCGCCATGATGATACTTGCAACAGCAATAGACCAAATCCAACTAAGTATTTCTTCTAAAATCGGATGTTTTTTCTTAGGTTCATTCCCTTTATCCTTACAAGAGTTTAATCTCTCTTCAATGGAAGACAGGGTCGAATTTTCCACTTGGTTTTCTTCGTACATTCCCATCCTCCTTTATTATTGTAAAGCCTTCACAGCAGCTTTGTATTGAGTATCGTTTGCTTTCAATGCATCACGAATCGCACTCATTAATGCTGTACCAGTCTTCTCATCAACTTCACCAGTTTCAGATAAACCTTTTGATTTCTGGAATTCTTTTACAGCTTCAGTTGTTTTACTATCAAAATATCCATCCGCAGTAACGTCGTATCCTAACCCTTTAAGGATTGTTTCAATTGTTTTCACATTGTCAGACACAGCGCCTTCTTTTACAACTTCACGTGTGTCGATGATCGTGATGTTGTAATAATCTGGCATTGATACTTCTTCTGTTGGTTCGATACCTGTTTTATGAATCCATGTCTTGTTTGGTGTTAACCATTTTGCTATCGTGTATTTCAATTCAGCGTTATCGCCAACTTCAATTACAGATTGAACGGTACCTTTACCATAAGTCTTCTTACCGATTAATTTTGCATCTGCAGACTCTTTCAAGGCTGCGGCTAAAATTTCAGAAGCAGAAGCACTACCTTCATTTACAAGTAATACGTATGGTTCAGTAATCTTGAACGTACCATAGTCTTTAGAAGCTTTGTATGACTTGATTTGTCCATCACGATTTTCAACATTAAGAATAGTCTTACCTTCATCAACGAACATATTCGCAATCATAATCGCTTGATCTAATAAGCCACCAGGATTATAACGAACGTCGAAGATAAATTTCTTAACGCCTTTTTCGCGTAAATCTGTTACAGCTTTTTCAACTTCTTTTGCAGTGTTTTTAGCAAATGAGTTGATTTGAACGTGACCGATTGTCGCATCGGTTGAATCCACAGTTCCTTTAACCGTTTCAATAGCAATTTTAGCTCGAGTAATCTTCACTTCTAGCTCCTGTGTGCCACGTTGGATTGTTAGGGTTACATCTGTTCCAACTTCCCCACGGACTTTAGAAACAACATAAGAGATGCTCTTGCCTTCCATATCTTCACCATTCACTTTTAGAATAGCGTCATTTTCTTGAAGACCAATCTTTTGAGCTGGTGTCCCTTCACGAGTATTACTAATAATCACACGGTTATTTTCAGAACGTAATTCCGCACCGATTCCACCAAACGAACCTGTCATTGTTTCATCGATAGCAGCAGTTTCATCGTTCACTAAATAGTTCGTATATGGATCACCTGTCGCCTCTGCCATTCCTTTTAAGGCTCCGTTGATAAGATCTTCTTTGCTAATATTTTTATCAACATAACCGTTCACAAGTGTGTTATATACAAGTTCTAGTTTTTTTAATTCTTCATTTGTAAGTGTGTCACTTGATTTGGCAGTGTCACCATTTGAATCATTCTTTGTCTCAGATTGAGCAACTTGATTTTGTGAAGTTCGAGCAGCATAGCTCGTTCCAAAATAAGTAAATACTCCCGTTAATAATACAGCTAAAAATAATATCCAAACGGAAACTTTTTTCGACTCAAGACCGCTTTGAACAGCACCTTGATGTTTTGGATTATTTCCCATTCGGGTTCCTTCTTTCTACTTCAAAATTTATGCACGTACAGTTTCTAACGCGATTTCCATCATATCGTTAAATGTTTGTTCACGTTCTTGTGCAGTTGTTTCTTCACCTGTTAATAGGTGGTCACTAATTGTAAGAATTGCTAATGCTTCTTTTTTGTGTTGAGCCGCTAAAGCATATAATCCTGCAGCTTCCATTTCCACACAAAGCATTCCGTAATCCATTAATTTCTTCTTGTCTAATTCAGCGTTATAGAAACGGTCAGAAGACAATACGTTCCCTACGTGAACGCCAACACCACGGTCTTTTGCTAAATGATACGCTTTATCTAATAAGTTAAAGCTTGCGATTGGAGCGAAAGTTACTTGGTTTTGGAAAATGTTATTGAAAATTGATGAATCTGTTGTAGCTCCTTGCGCTAAAACGATATCACGAACTTTAACATCTTCTTGCATACCGCCGGCAGAACCGATACGGATGATGCGTTCTGCGCCAAACTCAGTGAATAATTCATTGGCATAAATCATAATAGATGGAATCCCCATCCCGCTACCTTGAACAGATACACGTTGACCTTTATACAAACCAGTGTAACCAAACATATTACGGACAGCGTTATATTGTTCCACTTCTGTTAAATAATGTTCAGCAATAAATTTTGCACGCAATGGATCTCCTGGCATTAAAACTGATTCAGCAACTTGGCCTTTTGTAGCATTAATATGAACACTCATTTTTTATTCTCCTTTTATGGGAAATCCCCGTTATTGATATATTTAATATTCTACTATAAAACTCTAGTAATGAAAACTTAAAACCGCCTATTTAAGCCTTTCTTAACAACGAACGTACGTCCATTTCACAAAAAATTCCTAAAAACTGTGTTGGACAAAAGATGTTTTGCCTTCTATAATGAGAGTTATCGAAAGGAGCGTGAGTTCATGAAAGAAACCACTCTAAAAAAAGCTCGTAAAGTACAATCCATTAAGTCCGAAATCATCGGTGAAGTACTTAATGCAGTCACTCACGGCATTGGTGTCGCATTAGCGATCACTGCTCTTGTACTTCTCTTAATGAAGGCAGTAGCAGTCAATAACACCACTCAAATCATTGCATTTAGCGTTTATGGTGCTTCGCTTATCTTGTTATTTCTAGCATCGACACTCTACCATAGTTTTAAATTTACAAAAGCTGCAAAAGTATTCCAACGGATTGATCACTCTTCCATTTACTTATTAATCGCTGGGACCTATACTCCGTTCTGCTTGATTGGAATCGGAGGTCAACAAGGATTAATCTTCTGTATTGCTATCTGGGTCTTCGCGATTGGGGGCGTCATCATTGAAGCCTTCTTCTTAGAGAAGTTCTCAAAAATATCTGTTTTTCTTTATTTAGCAATGGGTTGGGTATCTATCTTTACTCTAAAACCATTATATGAAAGCATGGGCTGGGGCGGTATTTTATACCTCTTCCTTGGTGGATTAAGCTACTCACTTGGTACAATTTTCTATAAACGTAAATATCACAATTTCTACCATGTCGTTTGGCATCTCTTTGTACTAGCTGGAGCGATTTTTATGTTCCTAGCAGTGTTCAAATATTTATAATTAAACGCAAAAAATCTCTTAG
>JUUF01000180.1 GCA_001058355.1 Carnobacterium maltaromaticum | reverse complement strand
CCATTTTGTTTCAATTGAACCGTAATTGGAGCACGAAGACCTAATTTATCGTCGTTATCATTCCAAGCTTTTTTTACAGTATGCTCGGTTTCCACACGCTTGTTTAACACAGTAAATCCTTGCGTAGATTTTTCTTGAGTGCCTTCGTAGTCATCGCCGTAGTTCTCTGGTAACTTCTCACGAACTTTCCAATCTTTAATATTTGGATCGATAATCGTATCTTCGCTCGTCTTCTTCAACGTACCCTTCCAGCCGTTTTCCTCGTTTAACTCGATTGTGGCAACGACTTTATCTGGTTCAGACTCACGATATAATTCCATCGTAATGCTTGTGACTTCTGAGCTGCGATCTTTCCATTCTTTTCGAACAAGGAAGTACTGAGGTAATTGGTTTTGAACCGTATTCGATACCCCAAAGTTTGTTAAATCTGCAGCGTCACGGTTGACGTAATACGTGTTTGAAGAAATCTTTCCGTTTAACTCTCCGCTTTCTTCATAAGCTGGCGATTTCATCGGAACATCGAAGTTGATATCTTCTCCCGGTTCGATGACTTCTGGATTGATCATCACGATTTTCAGCGCGGTTACTTTGCTATAGTCATCCACGTTTTCTACCCAGCCGTCCGCATTCACGCCTTCTGCTGGATTGTCTGGTAAATCTGAGCCAGTATTGTAATAGACTTTAAATCCACTTGGTGCAACAACTGGTCCAGTAACGATATTAGCAAACCCATGAACATCGCCCTTCACTGGCAATTTGTCATAAAGCACAAAGTGACGGAAGGTCTCGTTCGTATTATTCACCGTACGCAGACGGTACTTGAAGTTTTCTTCATAGTCCATCAATTGAAGCGTCTTGTTCCAAACCGTATCTGTATCTTTTTTGATTAATTTTTCAGAACGAATATGCGTTGGTACTGTCACAATAGTATTGGAACGAGCTCCAACAAGACGTTCTGTCTTATCTCCGTTTCCATTCACATCGTACTCATCCACTTCGCCCTTACTATCAAGTTGAATAAAGGTTTTATCATCAATGCTTTCTTTATCAGTTACAAAGTAGACGCGGTTTTCATTTTTCTTGAATGTATCTACTGACGAAGGAGTTGCTTCTGCTGTGATACGTGCCTTAAACGTAATTTTTGGATAAGCGAGTTTTGTTGGCTCCACTTTTTCTTTCAATTTGAAAATAACAGCCTGACGATTCGAGTCATTGTAGTTGTCAATCACTTCAACGTCTACTGGAATATTTGAGTTTTTCAACTCTTCAAACTTAATTCCTTCTGGTAATAAGTCGATAAAACGAGGATTCTCAAACTCAACAACTGAAGGAAGTGAGAAGAAGTCTGCTGAAATATTGTATTCAACCACTTCATCAACCGCTCCTGTATCGTTGTTTGTAGTTGTTTTTGCTAGTCCAATCTTGATCGCAAGCTCTTCTGCTTGAATCTTACCGATATTTTCTGAATTAAATGGAATTTCTTTACCTTCTGTAGTCAGAAGCTTCCCTGTAAATTTCGCTGTATTTGGGAAGTCTTTATTTAATAAAGAAGCATTGTCATAAAGAACACCTGTAGAGACATGCATACGGAAAGTAAAGCCTTCGTTTGGATCGATTTGTTTCCCATCTTTTAGTCGGATGATAATTTTCTTAATCGTTTGTTGTGTTTGTGGTGCTTGTTCTTTCGTGATTTCACCTGATTGCACTTTAGCCGCTGTGTCTTTATTTTGTTGAACAGCTGCCTTATCCACTACTTCTTCAGGGGCAATTTCTGTTTCATTGCCATCCTTATCCACTGCAAAGAATTGCACTTTTTCTGCCGGGCCGTATAACGCCTTAATGCTGTAGAAGAACAATTGTGGATCAAGATCTTTATCTTCAATCGTTAATTCTGTAATTGGGTATGGAGTTTGGTTGTTCATTTCAATCAAATACGTACCCATACTATTTTTTGTCATGTCATGGTTTGAACCTTCGCGAACCTTCAACTTGTTCTCTCCACGTTTCACCGTGAAATTCCCTGGAAGAAGATTTGGACGTAAGCGAATTTTTACATCATCTTCTGCTGATTTTTGGTCCGCTGGAGTTTCATTAAATGGATGCCAGTCTACTTTTACATGGTTTGTATAGTAGTCCACATCTCCTGTTTTCGCTCCTGGGAATTTTAAATACAATTCTAGTTTCGCTAATTTATTCAGCGCATTGGCTTCTTGCATATTGTCCGCCGTAATGGTATACGAAACTGTACCGTCACCATTATCTGTCCAACCTGGATTTTTTGCGGCATCAAATTGCGCCGTTCTCGTATTTCCTTGTTCATCCGTATATGTTGGAAGTGTATCTGTAACGACAATCTTCTCCATTAGACGATTTCTTTGATGCCAAGTTCCTTCATGGTTAAAGTCTGCACGGAATTTGAACAGAACATATTCAGGATTGTCGATATAGCCATTTGCATTCGATGTCCCGCCGTATTGTTTTGTGCCATCATAGGAATAGTAATCATTTCCTGGAAGCTTCAACACATTCATATCCAATGTTTTCACACGGAAAGTGGCGTCTCCTGTGGCTTCTTTAATCACTGTACCGTCTTGATCTTTCCAAGACACATTGGCACTGACTTCATACCCTTTAGGCGTCAATCCTTTTTTGAAGTTCATTGTATAAGAGAACGTTACAGAAGTAGTTGAATCGAGCTCTTTCAAATGCACACGAGCAATTCTGTCATTGCCGTCTGTTAAATATTCGACGTCCTTAATAAAGCTAGCATTCCCAACTTTAAAAGTATCGATGTATTTCCCTTCATAACGAATATCAATGTACGAATCAGTGAGCGTTCCTGTTAACCCTTGCGCGTCTAATGCAACTTCCCCGACACGCATGGATAGAGGCCAATCTTCTGCTCCAGTTGAAGTAGAGATTTTAACGGAGTTTTTCCCTACTGCTGAAGTATCCCGTTTGTTACGAACACGAGCGACTTCCGTTGTATTCGCCGTTTCTTCCGCTGCCGCCGTCGTTTCAGATGCTGGTTCTGTTGGTTGCGACATTTCAGTAGTAGCTTCTGTACTTGCAGTTGTTGTCTCTTGAGAGGTAGTCGATTCTAGCTGTTCTACCGCGACTACACTTGCCGGTAGAGCACTTGCAAGGAATAAGTTCATCAACATCACTAAATGAACAATTCTTGTGTATGTCTTTTTCATAATTTCCTCCTTATATTTTCGTAGTTTATACCAATTTTATTATAACAATAGCGTTAACATTTGTTAACTATTTCCATTGAGAATTATTTTTTATTTTTTGCATCAATGAGGTATAAAATTGTAAGCTTCATCTTGCGCACTCTCATCATAAAACAAAGGATTCCATCCGCCACCACTTTATCCGATATACACACAAAAAAGAGAGCTTTTTCCAAAGCTCTCTTTTCATATCGTTTATTCTAAAATTAGTCAATTCCAACTTCTTTGCGAACAACGTCAGCGATACGTGTTACGTAGTCGTGAACGAGTTCATCTGTTGGGGCTTCCACCATGACACGAACAAGCGGCTCTGTACCACTTGGACGTACAAGAACGCGTCCGTTTCCTGCCATTTCTGCTTCAACAGCATCGATGACTTCTTTAATCGCTGGAACTTCCATAACGCCATTTTTATCACTCACACGGATGTTCACTAATTCTTGTGGATATGTTGGTACTTCACTTGCTAATTCGCTTAATGATTTACCAGTTTGTTTCATTACATTCATTAATTGAATTCCTGAAAGTAAACCGTCCCCTGTTGTATTTAAATCTAGGATAACGATATGTCCTGATTGTTCTCCACCGAAGTTGTAGTTGTTTTTACGCATTTCTTCAACAACGTAACGGTCACCTACAGCTGTTTGAAGAGCAACCATGCCTTCCGCTTCTACTGCTTTATGGAATCCTAAGTTACTCATCACAGTTGATACGATTGTATCTTTGCTTAGAGTTCCT
This sequence comes from Carnobacterium maltaromaticum, assembly GCA_001058355.1. Taxonomy (GTDB): domain Bacteria; phylum Bacillota; class Bacilli; order Lactobacillales; family Aerococcaceae; genus Granulicatella. The sequence continues at coordinate 4,271 of JUUF01000180.1, read as the reverse complement.
TGGTTTTTGAAGTGTTTACCAAGGATGAACATGATTTTATCGCCATCAACGATTGTTCCATTTTCATCCACTGCGATACAGCGGTCGCCGTCTCCATCGAAGCTTAATCCAAGGTCTGCGCCTGTTTCTTTCACGAACGCCACTAATGCTTCTGGATGTGTTGATCCAACGCCATCGTTAATGTTCACGCCATTTGGTTTGTCTCCCATTGTGTGGAAGTCTGTGTCTAAGTCAGCGAATAGACGTGTTAACATTGAAGCAGTTGCTCCATTTGCGCCATCTAAAGCGACTTTCATGCCTGATAATGAATCCACTGTATTTTGTAGGAATTGGCTGTATTTCAATGTTCCTTCTAAATACTCATCCACTGTTCCTAATGCATCTGTAGAAGGACGTGGTAATGTGTCTTCTTCAGCATCTAATAATGCTTCGATTTGTGCTTCAGTTTCGTCGGTTAATTTGAAACCGTCTGAACCAAAGAATTTAATGCCGTTATCTTGTGCTGGATTGTGTGACGCTGAAATCATAACCCCAGCTACAGCCCCTTGCATACGTGTTAAGTACGCAACACCTGGAGTTGGAATGACTCCAAGTTGCATTACTTCAATCCCTACAGAAAGTAATCCTGCGATTAAAGCATGCTCTAATAATTGGCCTGAAATACGAGTGTCACGCCCCACTAATACGCGTGGATGTGCGTTTCCTTCCGCTTGTTGCAATAAAACGTAACCGCCGTAACGACCTAGTTTAAATGCTAATTCAGGTGTTAATTCTGCATTCGCTACTCCGCGAACGCCATCTGTTCCAAAATATTTCCCCATTGTGTTGTTCTCCTTCACCCATTATCGGGCTTGTGTTGTTTGTTCTTGTGTGGTTTCTGACGGTTCTTCTGTTGTCACAGTTTGTGTGGTCGACGCCTCTGTCGACGTTAGACTATTCCTTGTCACCGTAATTGTAACCTCGATGGTTTCAGGTGAAATGCTATGCACCCCTGAAGGCAGCGTCAACGTAATTGTTTTAGTTGTCGACTGCGTAATATTGCTCACGTCCACCAATACAGGTATTGCCTTGATTTGGTCTAAGCTCGACTGAGCTCCTAAAATTGTAACTTGCTTAGTAGTAGAATTCAATAAATATGAATAGTTCGATGAAGATCCTGTTGTCGTTAAGACTAATGGAACGGTCTTTTGACTCGATGAAATTGACACGCGAACTTGTACGCGTTCTGGATCAATTTTCACCGCTACCGGTTTTCCTGTTGCATCTAATGCTTGTAATTGAGCCGTAGTCGTATAGTCTGTTTTTGTTCCTTCAGGAATCGCAACATTTGCGACGACTTTATCGACTTGGTTCACGATAGATGTTGCTGCTTTCACCGTTACAGTTGCTGGTGAAGCGACTCCTTCGCCGACTTGATAACCATTTCCAATACTTGAAGCATCGGCCTTCACGACAACTGGAACTTCCTTCGTCGTAATCTTTTCGATGTTAATTTCTACTGTTTCTGGAGACACGATTCCATGAACTCCTGTCGGTAATCCTGTCACCTCAAGTGTGATGGTGTGTTTTCCTTCTCCTAATTCTGTTAAATTAGGCGTTTTTACACGATACGTCCCATTACCTGTTGTGCTTAGAATTAAGCTGTTTGGTCCTTCCAAACGTAGCGCAACAGAATCTGGTAGTCCTGTGACCGCATATTCATCACTGTTGATATCCACGTAAATCGGTACATTCGAAATCGTATTCGAACTTGATTGTGGATTTAATGATGATGAACGCAAGCCCCCATTTGCATCGGTTGCTAGCGCGAAGAGGAAGATAGTTAAAATAAACGACATCACTAGTAAAAATGATTTACGATTCATCCATTCAGCCATTTGAACGACCTCCTTTGAAGAAGTCACGGACCCAACGGACAATCGTTGGTTCTGCATCTCCTTGGTCTTCAACTACTAGCTGTTCTGATAGAACGGCTACTAATTCGCTCGAACTTAGCTCACGGTGTAATTTCTCACGAATCGCAACGCTGACTTTCCCTGTTTCTTCAGAAATGATGATTGTAATCGCATCACTCACTTCACTAAGTCCGATTGCGGCACGGTGACGTGTTCCTAATTCTTTCGGAATCATCTTGTTTTCTGAGAGTGGCAAGTAGCACGCTGCTGCGGCAATCTTGTAGTCACGAATAATTACTGCCCCATCGTGAAGCGGTGTGTTTGGAATAAAAATATTCGTAATCAACTGATTCGAGATATCTGAATGAATCGGAATCCCTGTATTGATAAACTCTTCCAATGAGTTGCCTTGTTCAATGGAAATCAACGCCCCAATACGACGTTTCGCCATATACTGAATCGCTGTATTCAATTCGGAAATCATGACTTCTGCTTCGTTAGCACTTTCGTATTTACGAGAAAAGAAGTTCGAACGACCAATGTGCTCTAACCCGCGACGAATTTCCGGTTGGAAAACGATAAGTGCCGCCACAACTCCCCATTGAATCACGAAGTTCATAATCCAGTCCAAGGTGTTTAAGCCTAGGAAGAAGCTGAGGAACTTGATAGCTGCGATCACCGCAATTCCCTTCATTAGGTTAATCGCACGAGTTCCTTTAATAATGACTAAAATATTATAGAGTATATACCACACAATCAGAATATCAATCAGATTGCGAAAACTCCCCCATGAAAATAAACTGTCCCAATTTATTTGCATAAAGTTAACCTCTCTTCCACCAATATGTACCTTTCTATTATAGCACAGATAGCCCCTAAACTAAAAAGTGCACGATTATTCATATAACAATAAAAATCAAGTGAGTTAAAACGCAAATGTTCTCACAGATTTCGGAAATTAACCATTTACAAAAACGCTTACATATGTTAATCTGAGCTTGAAATACCACTACAAAATAACATCCATTCAAAAGGAGGATCTATGATGAAAGACGATCGTAAGGGATATATTATTGCTGGAGTTTTAGGATTTCTCACTTATTTTGTAGGAAGCACCATTTACTATTTTTTAACTCATTAATCACAGACACTCTCTACATTGATATGTATAGAAATTACCTAAGACCGTAACAGGAGATCTAGAATAAAATAAATAAGCGTTCATCCTTTTTAAGATGAACGCTTATTTTCTTTTATGCTTCCTCAATATTTGCAATGTAGTAAGAATAACCACCCGTCACTGCGATTAAGATAATCATAATCATCGTTGCGACAAGGATGGCAACATTATTTCCCATGAAGATTCCTGTAAGCATCATAAGGATACCTGCCACTACAGAGGCAATCCCGAAGAAACGTTGCGTTTTACGGAAGGCTACGTCATTGTTTTTCAACCATGAAGCACGGAATCCAAAGTGTTTTGAATTCTCTTTAATTTTTGGCGCTAGATTTCCAATAAGGATAAAGAATACCCCTAGAATAAATGTTAGGAAACGGCTCATTTGCGCGCCGACTGTCATCCCGCCTAAGTATAACCAGAATTGGAAGTACGCGATGACGTTCAATAATAGTAAAAGAATCCAGCTAATCGAGCGAGCTGTTCTCACATTTCCCCCTGTTAGTTTTGGAGATGAGCTCGCAATACGAATCCCAAACCCAAGAATCGCTACAAGGATTGGGAAAAGAAATATTGAGAATCTGCTTGCTGTTGCCGTCACATTTCCCGCTATGTCCATACGCGATACAATCGTTTCAGGTAAGAACCATACCACAAAGAGTGATACAACGAGTGGTGCGAACATCAATGCGAGATAGGCATATTTTTTAAATTGTTTTACTTGTTCCATGTTATTTTCCCCCAATAATTTGATTGATCCATACAATCGCTTCGTCCAGTACGGTCAAATTCAATTCATAATAAATAAAGTTTTTATAGCGTGTTTCGTAGATTAAATCAGCATTTTTTAGCTTTCTAAGGTGATAGGATAAGGCTTGCGGCGTCATCCCAATCATCGTGGCAAGGTCACCGGTGTTGGTCTTCCCTTTTCGCAGGATTTCCAAAATCTGGCGACGCGTTTCATCAGAAAGAGCGGCCATTACTTCGTTCACTGCCATGATTTCATCTTCTTTCTATTTAAATTTATCTTTAATTAGAGTATACTCTTGCGATTCGTAAAAAGCAATAGTTATTTAAAAATATTTTTTAATAACTTTAGAATCAAAAGATGATACCTTCGGTTTCTTACGGATTTTTTCATCATCGCGGTAATGTTGTACCGGTTCAAGCCTTCATCTTTCACCTTCGAAGCTTCAAAC
>JUUF01000024.1 GCA_001058355.1 Carnobacterium maltaromaticum | reverse complement strand
AAGAGCATGAAAAACAAATCTTAGCCTGGGTCAAAAATCATTATCCACAAGTGAATACTATTCAATTTGACTGGAATTCGGTAAAGGTAAGAGCAGTAAGTAATGGTGTGATGAATGTTGGGTATAATTTATCCGTTAAAGGTACTATAAATGAAATTCCTGAAACGGTAATTTTAGTGGATTTCTTAATGGAGAAAAAAGAGGATGTACCTAATATGTCTCAAATCGGAATGAACCATTCACCGAGAATAAAAAAGGACGGAGTATTATACAAATACGAGTGATATCTAAAAAGATTGGAGTTTAGATATGAAAAAGAAAACAGCAA
>JUUF01000179.1 GCA_001058355.1 Carnobacterium maltaromaticum | reverse complement strand
TCTTTCTTAGCTTTTTCAGCTAATTCTTTCATACCAGGCATATCTTTTGGAACTTCCCAACCTTTAGATTTGAATAACGCTTCGTTGTAGAATAATCCTGTTGGAGCGTAGAACATTGGTGCTAAGTAGTGTTTTCCGTCTCCGTAAGGGTCAGTTACTGTTGTTCCTAATACGTTGTTTAATAATTTTTCAGATACTTTTTTGTCTTCGCCGTAAACTTTCATATCGAATAATCCAGTTAAGTCAGCTAAAGCTTTTTCTTTAATTAATGTTTCTGGTAAAGCTTTTTTACGTCCTAAAGCTAACATTACGATATCTGGGTAATCGCCAGCTTTCATTTGAGGCGTAATTTTATCTTCGATTTCCTTATCTTGAGTCAATTCCACTTTAACGTTTGGATTTGCCTCTTCATAAGCTTTGATGATTGCTGGCCACATTTCTGCGCCGTAACCACTTTCTAAGGCAGCTAATTTAAGAGTAACTTTCTCTTTAGAAGCTCCTTGTTGAGTAGTTGAATCTGTCTTACTAGTGCTGTTGCTATTATTTCCGCAAGCTGCTAAAGATACAGCTGCTAATAATGCTGCGCTTGATAGTAATACTTTCTTTTTCATGTTGTCTCCCCCTAGTTCTATTACTTTTTAAGACACTTTTAGTTTACAACGAAAAAACCGCTTTCACAATAACTATTTTGCTTTTGACTTGTACTATTTTGCTCTCTTTGGAAACGGTATCATCTTTCATTATTTTAATAAAGCGCTAAAAAACCTATCTACAAAAGGATTTCTCGTGTAGATAGGTTTCATTTTGTTTATTTTATTTAATTGGTAAAAATTTCTTCAAAATCCCCATTGTTTGATCCATAATGACTCCACTGATGATTAAAGAGACAACCGGACCAATCGTTGGCCATTGTCCCAAAATGGCAGCGGTGATGACACAGCTTGCATCGATGAAAAACTTATTTTTAGGGATGGATGTTTTGAATTTTTCATGTAAAGCTAGCGTTGCGGCAATATACGGCCCAACTCCAAGTTCTGCTAAAGCATACACTGCACACCCCATAGCAATTAAGGCAATCCCTACAATCATGGCCACTACTTTTACGGTTATATCCATTTCGGCAAGAGCTCTAAAATCGAACAGTTCAATAAAGAAGCTTTGTAAGAACATCCCTACAACTGTTCCAAATCCAATATATCTCCAGTTGATACTTAGCGTAATGGCAAGAAATACAAGGGAAACGATAATATTACTGGTTCCCATATCTACACCAAATGTGCGATTTAACCCTTCCCACACAAGAACGACAACGTCCGCTCCTAATGTACTCGAACCTGCCATCTTCGCGCCAAGTCCGATTAAGAAACAGGCGATGACGAGTAACACGAGTCGCAGTCCTAAATAATCTTTTTTCAATCTCATTCTCCTTATTTGGCCCAGTTTTCAGGACTCCACATACGCCCATCCAACTCACCATGTGCTTGTTCAATTCGTTTTGCTTGTTCTAAAAGAAGATTTTTTGCAGCCACAAGCAATGCGCGTTCTTTATACTCTTTTGATTCAATAATCCACGCATCGAGTAGCCTGATTTTCTCAATAATCTCCATATTGACTCTCCTCCCAATGACTTAGATGCATCTCGAGTTCCAGTCTTTCGTCCTGGTTTTCTTTGATCCACTCCGCAATCTGTTCCCAGTGTGCGCCCTCCATCGCTTCTGCACGTTTGATAAACCACTCTTCGGTTTCTTTTAATGTTCCGTAATTCTCTTTCGTCACGTATTGTAAATATTCCACGAGTAACGCTTGTTTTGCCTCTTCCGTCTTATAATCAAACTGATGCACTTCGAAAATTGGTAAATAGGTCCACCCCATCGCATTGGCCAGTGCTTGGAAAGGGCGCAAGAGTTCCGAAATCGTAAACTGCTCTTTCCCTCCTGCACGGAAGGCTTCTTCTTTTACACCGAGTGTCACAACGATTCCGAGTTCCTTAACTTGTTTTGCAAAAAGGGCACTCTTACTCATCACCGTATCAATCCATTCCTTCATGACAGAAGGCGCTTGATACCAATACATCGGGAATTGAAGAATCAGGCGTTTGGCCTGGGAGTCTAGCAAGGCTTTTTCTTCCGTTACTCTTGTAAAATGAGGTTTCGCTTCACTCCATACTTCATCTAAATGACGAACCGTTACAGCTTCTCCCCCTTTTAAAGTTGCAAGGAAAAACTGTTGACTCGACGACGAATGAACCGTTGGATGGCTAATCACCACCATTGTTTTCATATTACGCGTTTCCTTTCTGTGAAAGTACTTCTAGAAGAGCATTCGTGTTATCGACAAAATACTGAATCGCAAATGGTAATGCCGCATCATCCACTAAGAACGCTGGGTGATGCCATTCGCGTGGACATCCTGTTCCAATAAAGACGAAACATCCTGGAACGTGTTCCATATAATTGGCGAAATCTTCCGCTCCTAAAGTCACTTCTGGTGTTACCACTGTCGCAAATTTCTCCGTCACACTTTTAACCACTTTTGTGACTGCGGCATCATTATGCACGACTGGCGGCGTTAAAATCCATTCAATACTTCCTTTTTGTCCGTATACATCTGCTGTTTGGACAATCATCTTCTCGAACTGCTCGGTCATTTTACGTTCAACTTCTTTATTAAACGTACGAATCGTTCCTTCAAAAAATACTTTTTCTGGAATCACATTCCATGTATTTCCTGCTTCGATATGCGATACGCTTAATACCACTGGTTCTAATGGAGACGTATGACGAGCAACGATGGCTTGAGCGTTTGCAATCACTTGGCAAGCCGTCACGATTGGGTCGTTCCCATTGTGTGGTGCTGCCGCATGCGTTCCTACCCCTGTAATTTCGGCTTTGAACTGACCGACTGCTGCCATGAGTGGTCCTTCCTTCACACCAATCGTTCCAACCGGAAGTTCTGGTTTGTTATGGAAACCAATAATGGCATCGACTCCCTCAAGCACGCCTTCAGAAATCAATGCGCGTGCTCCTTGGTTACTCTCTTCGGCTGGTTGGAAAATAAAACGAACTTTCCCTTGCAAGTGAGCTTCTTGCTCCTTCAACACTTGAACGGCTCCAAGTAGGCTTGCTGTATGGAAATCATGTCCACACGCATGCATCGCTCCTTCATTTTTCGAAGCGTAGTCTAAACCTGTTTGTTCCACAATCGGTAAGGCATCGATGTCGGCACGTAAGGCCAATGTTGGCCCATCCCCGTTTCCGATTTCTGCCACCACTCCTGTTTTAGACTTTAAATCCCAGCATGTAAGTCCCATCGCTTCTAGGGCTTTGCGGATATAGCGAGTCGTTTCGACTTCCGTTCCAGATACTTCTGGATACATATGTAAATGACGGCGATGTGCCGTAGCTGTTTCAATAACTTCTTTTGTAATCATAACTCTCTCCCCAATCTGTTTCCTACACATTGTAACAAACTAGGCGGCTTTATGCACCATTAACTCCCTTGAAAAACAATAAAAATTCGATTTATGGAACGCATCAAAAAAGACCCCGTTTCAAAAGAAACAGAGTCTCTGTGATTAACCTTTTTGGAGTGCGACCATTTCGGCATATTGCCCTTGCAGTTGCATTAACTCATCATGCGTTCCGCGTTCCACAATTTCCCCTTTATCCAACACAAAAATTTGGTCAGCATGAGCAATCGTAGAAAGTCGGTGCGCAATCATAAAGGTTGTACGCCCTTCTTTTACGACATTAATTGCGTTTTGAATAATCTCTTCCGTCTCGGTATCGATATGCGAAGTCGCTTCATCTAAGATTAAGATTTTCGGGTCAAAGACAATCGCTCTGGCAAATGAAATGAGTTGGCGTTCCCCTGAAGAAAAGTCCATCCCTTTTTCTTTGACCTCGTAGTCCAGCCCTTTGTCACTCTTTGTGAGTAGATGTCCTCCGCCCACTTTCACAAGCGCCTCTTTAATCGTCTCAGGCTGAATCGATTCATTATTGAGCCCGACATTTGAAGCAATCGTTCCTGTAAATAAATACGGATCTTGTAACACGATTCCCATCTCGCTTCGCACACTCCGTCTATTAAAGCCACGCGTGTTTTTACCATCAATCAAAATAGCTCCACTCGTTGGGTCATAGAATCGGAAAAGCAAGTTCATAATCGATGATTTTCCTGAACCGGTATGTCCCACAAAGGCCACCGTCTGACCTGGTTCTACCGTGAAATTCAAGTGTTTCAACACAGGAACGCCTGGTGTATACGCAAAGCTCACATCTTTAAATTCGATACGTCCTTCATCAAATGTGAACAGCTCTTCTCCTGAATCCTCGCTTGGTGTATCCATTAATTCAAACACACGGTCACCGGCAGCCATGGATTGTTGGAAGCCAGACACGACATTCATAAAGGTTTGAATCGGCTCGTAAATACGGTTGACATAATCAATAAAGGCATAGAGGAGACCTGCTGAAATCCCCAGTGTTCCTCCGATAAATTGCATTCCGAAGTAATAGACAATCCCAAACAGCGTAAAGTTTCGAAGTAAGCCCACTAGACTCCACGAGAAGTAAGACTCGAGAATTAATTCCTTACGACCTACTTCAACCCAAGACGTAGCCGTCGCCTCATATTCAGCAACAATCTTGTCTTCTTGTTGGAAGGCTTGAACGATACCAGCGCCTTGAATGCTTTCGTTTAACTGTCCGCTTAATTGACTGTAAAGTTCACGACTCTCAGAATAGTATTTTTTCTGCATCACAGCAACGGTTCTCTGCCATAGGACCATCACCGGAACTAGGAATAATAACACGAGTCCCAGCGTTGCATTTAATAAGAAAATCGTTACGTACACCCCAACAAGCATCACGACGGTACTCAGTAGTGTCGAAATCCCATTCACGTAGAAGTTTGCACGCACTGATTCCGTATCGCTCGTAATTCTGGACACGACTTTCCCAGCAGGCAAATGGTCGAAATACGATACCGGCAAGGTTTGTACATGCTCGAACACTTCGTCCCGAATGCGTTTAGCCACGCGGTTCGAGAGAGTCTTCATATATAAACGGTTTAAATATCCACCAGCCGCTCCGACTAAGTTCACCGTAACGTAAATCCCCACCCATAGGAGCAGGCTTCCTGCATTGAAGACACCCGATTGCCCCATCGGCGTAATCACATTATCGATAATGTATTTAGCAACGAGTGGTCCTGTTAAAGTTGCCCCCGTTGAGAGTAAGAGGCAGACGAGTCCAATCAGAACTCCTTTTTTCTCATAGCGGAGGTAGCTTAATAATCGCTTCATCGTTTTCATTCGATTTCCTCCTCTATCTCTTGAATCAGGTACTGTTCATAGTACCAGCCACGTTGTGCGAGTAACTCCTCGTGGGTACCCCTCTGACTAATACGCCCTTCATTCATCACGATAATCTCATCGGCATGACGAATCGCAGAAAGTCGGTGTGCTGAAATAATATTCATACAACCACCACGCTCTTCTTGTAAGTGCGCGATAATTTCGCGTTCAGTTTTCGCATCTACTGCGGATAACGCATCATCTAAAATCAGGCATTCACGGTTACGTAAGAAGGCACGCGCAATCGATAGACGTTGTTTTTGCCCACCACTTAGCGATACCCCTTTTTCTCCGACCATCGTATCGAGCTGCTGCGGCATGCGTTTCACATCTCCATCAAAGGACGCCAACGTCAACGCTTCCCAGATTTCTTCATCGGTTGCATCCTCTTTCCCGAATAACATATTTTCGCGAATTGTGCGTGAAAAGAGCGTGTGTTCTTGTGGCACATAGGCTAGATGCCCTGCTACCGATTGAGGTTCGTAATCAATTAGTGGCTCTCCGTTAATGAGAAGCTTCTCGCCTTTGTATGGAAATTGATGTAGTAGTTGCATCAATAGCGTCGTCTTCCCAGAGCCTGTTTTTCCAACGATTCCAAGTGTCTCGCCTTTATTTAGCGTAAGATTAATCTCTTTTAATAATGGAGTCGTTTCCCTTGGATACGTAAAGTTAAAGTCGATAAACTGAATCGATTCAATCGTCTCAAGCACTTTTGTTCCAGCACGTTCAATTTCATCATCATGCTGCAACACTTCATTGATACGTTCCGTTGCCACTTTCCCGCGTTTATAGTTCGTAATAATGTCACCAATCATAAACATCGGCCACATAATCGCCCCCATATAAACTTGGAAGGCAATCACATCCCCCACTAGAATGGTTCCAGTCGATACTAAGTATCCACCGTAAAGAAGCGCGATAGTAAAGCTAATCATCATAAATAATTGCGCCAATGGCATAAAGCGCGATTCAATTTCCGACACGATAATATTTTGTTTCATGGCTTTTTCCGTTTTCGCACGAAACTCATCCATCATCGCATCTTCTTGCCCATACGCACGAATGACATAAGTACCGTCAATCATCTCCAACACTTCATTATTCAGTTGAGAGACTGCATTTTGCGCCTTATTGTACTCTTCTTCAAGATCAAATCCCCATTTATACACAAGATACGAAAGAATTGGCAATGGTAAAATCGCCGCAATGGTCAGTGGCAACGAAATCGTTGTGACCATCATATAAATCGATACACTCCCCAACAATGTAGAGTTCATCAACGCAAACATTCCGAACCCCATCATATCGCCAATGGTCATTACATCTTCACTGCTGCGCGTAATAATATCGCCCGTTCTAAAATGCGCATAAAACGGAATTTTCTTTCTTAAGTTATTCCGCAGTAACTTCACGCGCAGTTCTTTTTGAATTTCATAATGTCCAATAAAGATATAGTACGTCCAAATACTCTCCGTAATATAGGCCACAAGAATAATCCCGACTAAAACCACAAGCTGTGTCCCAAGCCACTCGGCATTCAGTTCACTTGCCACAATTTTATCGACTACCTGTCCGATAATACGCGCTGGGTACACCGCCGCAATACTACTTCCGATCATCAAAATAAAACTAACAAGGTAGCGCATCGGATGTTTCTTTATAAAATTAATAATGACTTTTAATAAATCGTTCATCGTTTTCCTCCATCAAAAAAGCCGTCACCTTCCCCACGCATGGAAAAAGTAACGGCTCACTTAAACTTATCTATAAAAATGCGCTATACTTCATTCACCAAAATTGGAAGGTTTCTCAAATCTTGTACTTGTTTTACGTTTAAGTTGTTCATTGATTTCTCCTCCAATCTGATAAATTTAACGTTATATCTGAATTATACCGTAAAATACCGTCATGTCAATACCTTTCGAACTTTTTCACAATCGAATTCATTGATAATCATTCTCAATACAGTTACAATAGAATCATTACAAATTAGAAAAGGATGAAAGATTTACAATATGGCAAAAGACATTCGTGTTTTACTTTACTATAAATATGTTCCAATCGAAAATGCGGAACAATTCGCTGCAGATCATTTAGCATTCTGCAAATCAATCGGATTAAAAGGACGTATCCTTGTCGCTGACGAAGGAATTAACGGAACGGTATCTGGTGATTACGAAACAACTCAAAAATATATGGACTATGTTCACTCTCTTCCAGGAATGGAAGACTTATGGTTTAAAATCGACGAAGAAAGTGAGCAAGCTTTCAAGAAGATGTTCGTTCGTTACAAAAAAGAAATCGTACACCTTGGTTTAGAAGATAACGACTTCGATAACGATATTAACCCACTTGAAACAACAGGGGCTTACCTTTCTCCACAAGAGTTCAAAGAAGCCTTACTTGACGAAAACACTGTTGTACTAGACACTCGTAACGACTACGAGTACGACTTAGGTCACTTCCGCGGTGCGATCCGTCCTGACATTCGCAACTTCCGTGAATTACCACAATGGGTTCGCGATAACAAAGAAAAATTCATGGACAAACGTGTCGTTGTTTACTGTACAGGTGGCGTTCGCTGTGAGAAATTCTCTGGCTGGATGGTTCGTGAAGGCTACAAAGATGTTGGTCAATTACACGGCGGTATCGCAACTTACGGGAAAGACCCAGAAGTTCAAGGCGAATTATGGGATGGAAAAATGTACGTATTCGACGAACGTATCGCTGTGGACATCAACCACGTAGCCCCAGTAGTGATTGGGAAAGACTGGTTCGATGGTACACCTTGCGAACGTTACGTAAACTGTGGAAACCCAGAATGTAACCGTCGTATCTTAGCTTCAGAAGAGAACGAAGACAAATACTTACGTGGTTGTAGCCATGAATGTCGTGTTCACCCACGTAACCGCTACGTGAAAGAGCACAACCTATCACTTGAAGAAGTAGTGGCTCGTCTTGAAGCTATCGGCGAAGAACTAGATACAGTGAATGCTTAATTTGATTAAAATAGAAACACATTTTTGGATTTGATTGATTGTGTATGGATTCCGTAGAATCTTGCGGATTTCATAGCCACAATAATGGGGAATCGTATTAAA
>JUUF01000178.1 GCA_001058355.1 Carnobacterium maltaromaticum | reverse complement strand
AATCCGCAAGGATTCGAAGTTATCATCTTCATAGACAATTTTTTTTGCTTCATAAATGGAAACTCTTGCAGAAAAAGTGTATACTAAATAGGTATGATTGTGAGGTGGCGAGATGGCCAATTATAGTTATCCAATTGATTTGGAATGGTCGCATGAAGAGATGAATAAAGTCATCAAACTTTGGAATGCGGTCGAAGAGGCTTACGAAAAAGGAATCCAAGTAGAAGCTTTTAAAAAAGCCTACCAAGAATTTAAAACGGTAGTCCGTAGTATCGGTGAAGAGAAGAGACTGGGCCGTGAATTCGAGGAAGCATCTGGATATAGCCTTTATCGTGTGGTCCAAGCAAGTAAAAACGCAACAAAAATTATTCGTATGGAAGGATTGAAAAAATAATGGATTTATTAGCAACACACCTATTAGTAAATGACTGGATTATGGAGGCTGGACAAAAAATCCGCCACAGCTTTGGAGAACCATTAAAAGTAGATACAAAAACAAGCCGTAATGACTTAGTAACAAACGTGGATAAAGAAATCGAACAATTCTTTATCGCAAAAATTCGTGAACAATTCCCAACACATAAAATCATGGGAGAAGAAGGTTTCGGTGACGAATTAACTTCAATGGACGGTTACGTTTGGTTAATCGACCCAATCGATGGCACATTGAACTTCGTAAAACGTCAAGAAGACTTCGGTATTATGATTGCGTTATATAAAGATGGCGTAGGTCTTTTAGGTTACATTTACGATGTAATGCGCGATCGCTTCGTATACGGTATTAAAGATTACGGTGCGTACTGCAACGGTCGTCGTCTTTCAACTCCTGAAATCCACAGCATTGGTGACAGCTCAATCAACGTGAATGGATTTATGTTATTAGAAGCGACTGAAAAAGAAGCTGAAATGATTCGTAAAGCAATGGTTACTCGTACTTACGGTGCTTCTTCAATCGAGCATATCCAAGTAATTTTAGGAAAATCTGTAGCGTATGTTTCTACATTATTAGCTCCTTGGGATATCGCACCAGGGATGGTTATTGCTAAAGAATTAGGATTACACTACAGTACAGTTGATGGAAAAGAAGTGGACTTCTTAGTTCCAAACAAAAAGACAACAGGTGTTATCTGTTCTAAAGATATCGCTGACGAAATTATCGCAGCATTTAAATAAAAATGAGTGGAGGGGCGTAAGAGATTACGCCTCTTTCTTTTAAAGGAGAACGTATGAATATTGCAGTTTATTGTGCGGCAAGCCAAAGTAATTGCCCTGCATTTGATAAGAAAACAGAAGAACTAGGGAAGTGGATGGCTAAAAATCACCACACGCTCGTTTATGGTGGTGGAAATACGGGGCTCATGGGAGTCGTTGCGACTGCCGTGATGAACGCAGGAGGAGAGGTCATTGGCGTGATGCCGCAGTTCTTTGTAGACCGCGAGATTGCGAAACAAGATATCACGAAACTTCATATTGTCGATACGATGTCCGAGCGTAAAAATCAGATGATTGCTCTCAGTGAAGTGTACATTGCGCTTCCTGGTGGTCCTGGAACTCTCGAAGAAATCGCAGAGGTAGTTTCTTGGGTACGTGTTGGCCAGACCGATGGCATTTGTATCTTCTATAATATGGAAGGATATTACGATCATTTAGAAGCCTTTTTCGATAAAATGGTGGAAACGAACCTATTGAGCAAAGAAGACAGAAGCCAAATTCATTTTGCAAAAAGTTTGTCAGAAATTGAAGCAATTATTGGGTTGGTATAAGTTTAAATTTCGAGTGCATTTACTTAAAAACCAATTTTATGTTTTGTATAATTTACGTAGTGAATAAATTCGTTAAGAGGTAATGTTGTTATACACAGTTAAATAGAGAGGGGAATGCACTAATGATGAAGTCGTTAAGTAAGGTCTACCAGTATTTATCTTTTATCTGTTTATTGATTCAATTTCTTTTTTCAATCTATTTCTATAATCAAAGTGGTGTATTTTTTGATGAAGGAGTACTAATACTGTTTCAATCCTTGACTGGACTGTTGGTGATTGGAATAGTGCAACGAAGTAACAAGCAACACGATTTTCTAATTGGAGCATGGGAAGCCTTAATCCTTCTTTTACTATTTTACCAAATCTTTGCAAGTATCATTATGATTACCGACGCATTTGTGGAGAGCACCATTCCACTTTTCTTACAAGGAGCTTTTGGGATTTGTAGTCAACTAGTTCTTTTGATGATGGGGTGGAGTATTCTTCAACTATTGATGCAGTTAGGCAGAATGTTCTGTGTAAAAAGGGTGACAACGTAATAAATCGAATGTAGTTCTATTTTTGGAGTAGAAAGCAAGCCGGAATGATACAAGTTCTGGGGGAAGTTCTACTCCGTTTTTTTGTTAGCGTAATAACCCTAATTTTGCTATAATAAAGGATATGAGTTTAAGGGAGGGCAACGAATGGAATTAGAAAAAACAACGCAAATGAACTTGCTTGTAGAGTTCTATGGCAGCCTTTTAACCGATAAACAACTCGAATATATGGAGCTTTATTATGGGGATGATTATTCGCTTGGTGAAATCGCCGAAGAATTTGACGTGAGCCGTCAAGCAGTATATGATAATATCCGCCGCTCGGCAAAGTTATTAGAAAATTACGAAGAGAAATTACATCTGGTCGCTGATTTCTATAAACGCCAAGAGCACTATGATGAATTAGAAAAAGAAATTCAAAAGAACTATCCTGAGGCAACACAGCTTGCTTCAATCGTTTCAAAATTACAAGAGATGAATAAATAAACTCAAGGAGTGAAATTATGGCATTCGAAGGATTATCAGATCGCCTGCAAAATGCGATGACTTCCGTTTCACGAAAAGGAAAAATTACGGAAGCTGACTTAAAACAAATGATGCGTGAAGTGCGTCTTGCGCTGTTAGAAGCCGACGTTAACTTCAAAGTTGTAAAAGACTTCGTACGTAAAGTGAACGAACGTGCATTAGGTGCCAATGTGCTTGAAGCATTATCACCAGCACAACAAGTCGTTAAAATCGTTAACGAAGAATTAACAGAATTAATGGGGGGCGAACAAGCTCCATTCCGTTTCGAAGCTAAACCGCCAACGGTAGTGATGATGGTCGGTCTTCAAGGGGCCGGTAAAACAACAACTGCTGGTAAACTCGCTTCTTTCATGGCGAAACATGAAAAGAAACGCCCATTACTAGTTGCTGCCGACGTGTATCGTCCAGCCGCGATTGACCAATTACAAACATTAGGGAAACAATTAAACTTCCCAGTGTTCTCACTTGGAAATCAAGTAAGCCCAGTAGAAATCGCAAAACAAGCGATTGAAAAAGCGAAAATTGATGGTCGCGATTTAGTGATTATCGATACGGCCGGTCGTTTGCATATTGACGAAAACTTGATGGAAGAATTACAAAACATCAAGGCTGTCGCAAATCCAAGCGAAATCTTACTCGTTGTCGACTCAATGACAGGGCAAGATGCCGTAAACGTCGCTCAGACATTTAACGAACGTCTGGACATCACAGGGGTTATCCTTACAAAACTTGATGGGGACACTCGTGGTGGTGCGGCTCTATCTATCCGTTCTGTTACAGGAAAACCAATTAAATTTACAGGTCGTGGGGAAAAATTAGAAGACTTCGAAATCTTCTACCCAGAACGTATGGCTTCTCGTATTCTTGGTATGGGGGATATGATGACCCTTATCGAGAAGGCGCAACAAGACTTCGATGAAGCAAAAGCACAAGAGATGGCAGATAAAATTAAAGCCAATACCTTTGACTTTAATGACTTTATCGACCAATTAGACCAAGTGAATAAGATGGGACCACTTGAAGACATCTTGAAGATGATTCCAGGGTTAAATAAAATGGCTGGTCTAAACGATTTAAAAGTGGATCCAAAAGATACAGCTCGTATGAAGGCTATCGTCTTATCAATGACTCCACAAGAGCGTGAAAATCCAGATATCTTATCACAAGCTCGTCGTAAACGTATTGCGGCAGGTTCGGCTCGTCCATTAGCAGAAGTGAACCGTTTAATCAAACAGTTCAACGAGTCTAAGAAGATGATGAACCAAATGTCCAACGGTAATATGAAAGGCCTAGAAGGCATGATGAACCAAATGGGCATGGGCGGACGTACGAATAAACTCGCTCAAATCGGTATGCAACAATACGCACGCCGTCAAAAACAAAATAAATTGAAAAAATTAAAGAAAAAACGTTAGGAAACAGCGTTATAAAATAATTTAAACCGCAACATCTTACTAAACACGTAAGGTTGCGGTTTTTTTATGGCGATGATAACGCAAAGAAAGGAGAACTTAATGGGAAACCAAACGAAAACATGGCATGTCATTCCAGCGGTAGTCGCAACGGCGATTATGAGCTTTTGTGGCGTGCTAATTGAAACAGCAATGAACGTTACCTTCCCAACATTGATGACAGAATTTAATACAGATTCTTCAGGGATTCAATGGGTAACAACAGGATACTTACTGGCTATTGCTATTGTCGTGCCAATTACGGCTTATTTAACACGAAACTACACGATTCGCCAACTCTTCTTGGCAGCGAACCTTTTATTTATCGGTGGGGTCTTAATTGACTGTATTTCACCAAGCTTAATGATTTTATTACTCGGACGCTTTATGCAGGGGATTGGAACTGGGATTGCACTTCCATTAATGTTCCATATCGTATTGACAAAAGTGCCGCTGCACCAACATGGAACAGTCATTGGAATCGGAGGGATGACGACCGCTCTTGCGCCACCAATCGGGCCAACATTTGGCGGTGTGGTCTCAAGTATGTTTGGATGGCGTGCGATTTTCTACGCATTGATTCCATTCCTGATTTTCTCGTTAGTGATGGGACTTTGGGCGATTCAAGCGGAAGAGTCACCGAAGAAACAACCATTCAACTTTATGGCGTTTGTAACGTTAGGGATTGGGCTTGCAAGCTTACTGATGGCGATTGAACATTTATCCGTCATCTACCTTGGAGTAGTGGTCGTAGCGTTTGCGGCATTTTACTATTTTAATCGAAAAAATGCGCTCTTATCGTTTAAACCATTTAAGCTTGTCCGCTTCAACGCGACGCTTTATATCGTGCTAGCATTCCAAGCTGTTGTGTTAGGATTATCGTTCATTTATCCAAACTACATCCAATTAGAGTGGGGAGAAACAGCGACAGTGGCTGGGCTCTTCATGTTCCCAGGGGCTGCGATGGTAGCTGTATTATCTGTTGTGTCCGGTCGTTGGTATGATAAATCAGGCCCATTGAAGCCGATTTTAACAGGATTAGTGTTTGCGGTTGTTGGAGGAGTATCCATCAGCGTATTCTTCCCAGGGTTAACGATTTATCCGCTCTTAGCGCTAAACATCATCTTTATGACAGGGATTGGATTTGTAATGGGAAGCAATGTAACCTATTCATTAGCGCAATTAAATTCAGAGATTCAAGCAGATGGAAATAGTATCGTGAATACATTGCAACAATTCACTGGTGCGATTTCAACAGCTGTTATCGCGCGTATTTTTAGCTCGTTTGATTCAAACTTAGTAACAGCAGGGCAAATCAGTGTCATCTTTGTAACAACACTTGCAGTGATCGCACTTGTTGTCTTCTTGTGGATCTATCCGCAAACACAAAAAAGTAAATAGAACATAAGGCAACCTTGAGAAAGGTTGCCTTTTTTTGCGAGTGTAACATTTTTGTTAC
>JUUF01000177.1 GCA_001058355.1 Carnobacterium maltaromaticum | reverse complement strand
AAACGATTCATCATTTCTTGAATCACTTTGACGATTTGAATTTGTGAATTCATATAGCGATTCATAAGGATTGGAAGATCCGTTTTTAATCGTTTAGCAACGATATCTAGCGGTACTCCAATTAATTCTTCATTAATGATGCGAACCACTTTATCTAAATCACTATCGTCAATTCCACCAGGAATTGTATAGACTTTATTTTCAACTAAACCATTACTGATGACTATGATTGCCATCACTTGATTTGGGTTTAGGCGAACAAGTCTAAATCCCGATAACGTGGCAGTTTTCACTTCCGGTCCAAAAGAAATTGCGGTGTAGTTCGTTAATGTTGCTAGTATGTCAGCAGATAAACGAAATACATCTTGAATCTCTAATGTTGACTGTTGGAAAACTTCACGAATTTGATTTCGAACGCTTAAAGAAACAGGTTGCTTTTGTCTAGGTAGAATGTTGTCGATGTAGTAACGATATCCTTTATTAGAAGGAACTCGCCCAGAAGAAGTATGGTTCTTTTCAAGATAGCCCATCTCTTCCAGCTTCATCATCTCGTTACGAATCGTCGCTGAACTAAATGGTAATTCTGCAACTTCCATCAACTTCTTCGACCCGACCGGCTCCAAAGTTTCCGTATATAATTGTATGATTAATTGTAAGATTAGCAATTGTCTATTGGTTAACATCATAGTCACCTCTCTTTAGCACTTGACTAAGACGAGTGCTAACCACATTTATAATTTAACACATTGGTCAAATTAAGTCAATATAAAAATACTAGGACTTTAGACTGATTTTTTGAAGGTTTTGTACTACAACTATTGCCGTAGATAAGGCATTCCTACTATATATTGAATGTCTTTTGGTTTTCCTTTATAATTTTTTATAGAATAATCTATAAGTTTATAGAAAGGAACATCAAAATGAAGCTTAAACATTTCACACTTGCTTTTCTTTCAGTTTTCCTATTTGGCTTCTTTTTCTATAACAGCTCTATAAAAGCTGCTGAAAGTCAAACTGTTAATGTAACTACGGTGGATATAGATACATTAACCCCAACTGAATTAAGCAATATGATAAATGGTACTCCTTCGGGATCAGTTTCTTCGAACGCTACTGTAAAACTAGTTTATAAGAAGAAAGCATGTCCTGTTGATAAGCCAACATTACCAAATACTGGGGTTACAAGTAACTTAGCAGCAATCATTTTCGGTTCACTGCTATTAGTTTCTAACTTACTTTTAGTTAAGTCTTCTAAAGGAAGAAAATTAATCATACTCTTCGTATTAGGTGGAACAAGTATTGCGCTAGCAACTCCTGCAATTGCTTCGACAATTGAAGTAATTGGTGAAACTAAACTGTTTTCTATTTCAGCTTTGAATGATATTACTATTCCAGAAATTGAGTGCTACGAGTATGTTGGTTACATTATACCTACTGTAGAAACGACAACTGTTGAGTCAACAACTTCAGAAACTGTATCAACTGAGACTACTGAAACAACTGAAGATACAACAATTGTAACAACAACTACCGAAGCGGAAACGACAACCGCTCAAACAGAGACAGAGGTAACTGTTCTCCCGGGAACACCATCTCCACCTTAATCAAAAGACAAGGGACAGCTGTTCTAGCTGTCCGTTTTTATTTCTATATTTTCCTTTGAAAGGAAAAATAATGATTTCACATTTCTTTGCAAATTTTCATTATTTCCATTATAATTTCATAAATAAAAAGAATGAAAAAAGAAAGGATTTATTATGAAATCATTCAAAAAATTAGTAGCCCTAATTTCTTTAGCGTTTTTAACAGCAATTTTCGCTTCTAATTTTACTTCTGCATATGCAGATAGTACGACTAAAGTGAACATCACGAATGTTGATATTGCTTCACTTTCTAATTCTGAAAAAGAATTAATCATCTCTGGGAACCCTTCGGGAGCAGTAAACTCTACTACTTCTGTAAAATTAGTTTACAAGAAAGTGGCTTGTCCAATTGACAAACCTTCTCTTCCTAACACTGGAACATCAACAAGTTTAGTGACACTTGGAGCTGGACTTTTAGTATTAGGTGCAGCCTATGCTCTATTAAAATCAAATAAAGGTAAAAAGTTAATTACTATTTTATTTGTGGTTGGAGCTGGTAGCATTCTTGTCGGATCTGTAGACGCTTCGCAAGTGACCTTAAACGGTGAAACTAAAGTAGTCTCTATTTCGCAATTAGAAGAAATTACTGTAGATGAAATTGACTGTTATGAATATGTTGGATATATCATTGTTAGAGGTGATGAAACAACAACGGTTACTACTGAAAGTGGAACTACTAAAGTAACAACAACTGAAACACCTACTACTGAAGGTCCAACGACTGGTGAAACAACCACTGAGGAAACTACAGAAGAAACAACTACAGAGCAAACTGAATCTGAAGAAGAAGTAACTATAAAGCCAGGCACTCCTGCTCCAGCTTAAAGAACTCTATAAATACAATAAGAGGTAGATTTTACATCTACCTCTTTTAATTTACTTCATTCATATAAATGGTTTCATAAAACGGAATTAATTCCTTCAATGCGTCCGCAAGTTCTTCTTCAATTCCATCTTTGGTACTTTCAAGAAATACTGGCCTTCTTAAAATGACTTTACGTATTTCTCCTTCTTTGACAGCTTCTATTAGTTCATCTCTATTAGATACGTTTCCTTCGTATGCTGTTGCATTCTTTTGAAAATCAGATGCTACGTATAGAATGTCACGATTAGGTTCACATTCCAACACTTTGTTTTGTAACCTCAGAGAGCGTTCGTTCATTTTACGTTCGATAAAACTCAATTCTACATATACGCCCAATTTATCGTCATTATAAAACAACCGTAATGCAAAGGATGGATTTCCTTCATCTTGCCCCTCTTCGATAAAGTATCTCCAAAAAGCGGGTCTTGCCACTTGGGCTTGATTCATCCATTGACTAACTCGGTCCATGCGAAATGACTTAAAGTTCTTCTGAAACGCTTCTGTTAACTTCGTGAACTCAAGTCTTGCATCTTGGCCAGCTTTCTTCAACTGTTCCATTTCTTCTGCAATTTCAGGAAACTTTACGGGAATTTTATATTTCACTTTGTCATAACGAAAGAAATAACTCATCTTTTCGATTGAAATCATGATTTTTCCTCCTTAACGTGGCTCTTCAATCGGTCAATCATATAGACACCCACATCAATAATTGGAATCCTTGAAAGTTGCTCCAACTCTTTTTTTACATATGGGAAATGCGTACATCCTAGTACGACAGCTTCAATCTCTGTACTTTCGAAATAATGGAATAAACTATGGAAGTCGAATTGCTTAATAATCTCTTCTTGTGGTTTACCAGTTTCAATCGCTTTAACCAATTCTAACATCGTCACACCAAACACTTTCAAATTTGGGTTTGCGATATATAAATTATTTTCTACTCCTGTTAATCCATGAGAATTCGCGGTCATTACTGCTAAATAATTATGTTCGACGCCTAGTGTGCGATACATTTGCATCGGAGTAATCATAGGAAGTCTATATTCTTCTTGCAAGGAATCAAAATTCACAACTGAACTGAGTGAGTTACAATACACAAATACAGCGTCAATATCGTTTTTCAGCCCGTCAATCACACTTCTAATATAATGTTCTCTTTCTTCGTCTTCTAACGCTTGAAAAGTCGTTTGTTCGACCGGATTTTTAGAAATCGGAACAGAAATGGTTTGATTGAAGCCATTTTTATTTAATAAATCAACGCCTAACTTCGTGTCCATAGGTGTTCCTGCCATCACAGCAATCCGCATACACATTTCTCCTTTATAAAAAAACAAGGATGAACGCTTGGCTCATCCTTGTTTCAATAAATCATTATTTAGTTGCACGACGTACGTATGTACCTTCTGCAGTGTTAACTTCTAAGTATTCTCCTGCTTCGATGAAGTCTGGAACGTTAACTACTAAACCTGTTTCCATTGTTGCTGGTTTACCAGAACCTGTAACTGTAGCACCTTTGATTGATGGTTGAGTTTCAGTAACTTGTAATACTACTGTTGATGGTAATGAAACCCCGATTACTTCTGAACCGTAGAATTGGATTTTAACTTCCATGTTTTCTAGGATGTATTTTAATTCTTGTTCAATTGTTTCTTCAGGAATTTCGTATTGTTCGTATGTTTCTAAGTCCATGAATACTCCAACGCCATCTTGGCTGTATAAGTATTGAACATCTTTTGTATCGATGTGTGCACGTTCTACTTTTTCATCAGGACGCATTGTTGTATCAACTGTTGAACCGTTACGAACGTCACGGATTTTCATACGCATTACAGTGTTCCCTTTACCTGGTTTGTGGTGGCTGATTTCCAACACTTTAATTAATTTTCCATCAAGAATGAATGTCATTCCAGCTTTTAAATCACTTACGTTAATCATTTTCTGACTCCTTTTGTTAAATTTTACTTTCTATTTATACCATATTTTTATTGAAAATGCACTCTTTTCAGCATGTTTTTCAAAATTATAAGATTCCAACGCGTTTAAAAATTAAATCTACATTCTTAATATGATAGTGATAATCAAACGCATCATCTAAATCTTCTTTACTTAAAGTCGCTGTAATTTCTGGTTGTTCTTCTAAGACGGCACGGAATGGTAGTTTTTCGTCCCAAGCTTTCGCTGTACATGGTTGCACTAAATCATAAGCTTTTTCACGACTCATTCCTTTGTCGATCAGTTTCAATAATACTCTTTGACTGTAGATTAAGCCAAAAGTCGCATCCATATTACGTAACATGTTTTCTGGGAACACTGTCAAGTTCTTAACGATATTTCCGAAACGACGAAGCATATAGTTGAGTAGAATCGTGCTATCTGGAATAATAATCCTCTCAGCCGAAGAATGAGAAATATCACGTTCGTGCCATAGGTTAACGTTCTCATACGCTGTCACCATATGCCCTCTGATGACACGAGCAAGTCCAGCCATGTTTTCAGAACCAATTGGATTACGCTTATGAGGCATTGCTGAAGACCCTTTTTGGCCTTTTGCAAAGAACTCCTCTACTTCACGCGTTTCTGATTTTTGAAGTCCACGGATTTCTGTAGCGAATTTTTCAATACTTGTCGCAATTAAAGCAATTGTAGAAATGTAATCCGCATGCAAATCACGAGATAAAATCTGTGTAGAGATTTCTTGAGGACGAATCCCAAGTTTTTTGCACACATATGCTTCTACTTCTGGGGAAATATTCGCAAAGGTTCCAACAGCGCCACTAATCTTACCAGCTTCAACACCTTGTGCCGCGCGTTCGAAACGTTCGATATTGCGTTTCATTTCTGAATACCATAACGCTAATTTCAATCCGAAAGTTGTTGGTTCAGCATGAACCCCATGCGTTCTACCCATACACACTGTATCTTTATAGGCTAGTGCTTTTTCTTTAATGATTTCTAGGAAGTCTGCTAAGTCTTTACGTAAAATGTCATTGGCCTGTTTCAACTGATAGCCATAAGCGGTATCCACAACGTCTGTACTTGTTAGGCCATAGTGAACCCATTTCTTTTCTTCTCCAAGGCTTTCAGAAACACATCTTGTAAATGCAACAACATCATGTCTAGTTTCTTCTTCGATTTCTAAAATACGTTCAACTGTGAATTTTGCGTTTTTACGAATCTTTTCTACATCTTCCTTAGGGATTTCTCCTAATTCTGCCCAAGCTTCATCAGCTAAGATTTCGACTTCAAGCCAACAGTTATAACGATTTTCATCAGACCAAATTTTCGCCATCTCTGGACGAGTGTAACGTGTAATCATGATTTCCTCCTAATACAACTCCATCGTAATATGTGAAATGCCAACTATATCATACGGATCTGAAACTACTTCAAATCCAAGTGATTCATATAATTTTACTAAATGCGCTTGTGCATGGACTTCAATGACAGTATCCACAAACCACTCTTTGCATACTTCTTTAGCGCGTTCTAACAATGCACGACCTTTTCCTTTGCCTCGGTATCGATTGTCTATTAGGACTCTACCAAGAAGGACCTTCTCTTTTTCAGGAATAATGCGTAAATAAGAAATCACTTCATTAGCATCATTCATCTCAAATAAATGCCAAGATTTTTTATCCGTATCGTCAATTTCTTGATAATTCAAATCTTGGCCGACAATAAAGGTTTCGATTCTGGCTTTGTAAATCGCAACAATCTCTTCCTTCGTTAGTTCATCATAGTTCTTTAAATACCACATCGAGAATCAACCTCTCTTTGTTTTAAAATAATCTCTTGTATCTTGTTCGTCTTGTTTTAATTGAGCGATTAACGCATCGATACCGTCAAATTTCAATTCTGGTCTTAAATATTTTAACCATTTCACACGAACAGGAAGGTGATAAATATCCTTGTCGAAATCGAGTAAGTTCACTTCAATCGTTACTTTATGAACGTCATCAAAAGTTGGGTTAATTCCTATAGACGCCATACCAGGAATCCATTTACCTTCCACATACATTTCAACAACATATACTCCATTTTTAAGGAGGAAAGAATCGTTTGAAACTTCGATATTGGCAGTTGGGAATCCAAGCATTTTACTACCTCGTCCAAAGCCGTGAACAACAACCCCATCCATGATGTAGTCGTATCCTAACAAGTCGTTGGCTTGTTCGATATCACCTTGTAGCAATAAATCTCGAACTGCTGTCGAACTTATCTTTCCACTATCGTTCTTTTGCTCATCAATTGTAATAATCTCGAATCGATTCGAAGCGTACTTCGGTAATAATTCCATATTCGCGATGTCTCTCTTGCCGTACGTGTAATCAAACCCAGCTACAATGACTTTCGCGTTTAATCCGACAATATATTGATCGACAAATTCTTTCGGTGTAAGTGCCCCAAATTCTCTTGTGAAATCCACTAAATAGAATATATCTACACCAAGTTCTTCTAATAATTCCTTCTTACGTTCTAGCGGCGAGACATATTGAATGCTTGCAGGATCTACATTTTGAAAAATAACAGACGGATGCTGATTAAAAGACATGACTGCTACTTTAAGCCCGCGTTCCTGTCCAACTCTTTTGGCTGTAGTAATCACTTCTTTATGACCTAAGTGAATTCCATCAAAGAATCCTAAAGCGAGGACAATCGGTTCTGGAAATATACACTCTTTTTTGTAAGGGTGTGTTAACTCTATTGTTTGCATTCTTCTCTCCTTTCTAAAACATTTTAATAGGTTTTAATAAGCCTTTTTTACTTGGATGCGGACCATAAATCGAAATAAGTTCCTCTTCAAAATAACATGCTGTCGGTGCGAAAATCTGAGGAAATTCGGCTTGAGATAAAATTGCACCATTTTTAAATCGAATATATTCATCTTCAGTTAAGTCGATTCGAGGATAGTCTTCAAATACTAAATCAACTGGTTTTAAGGCTACTTGAGCTTTATCATTTACTACAAGCTCGTTTAGTTGTTCTAATGTAATGCAGTCATCTGAGTGGAAAGGGCCACTTTTCACACGGGTTAATTGTGACATATGCGCTTCAACACCTAACGCTTTTCCTAAATCAACAGATAAAGTTCTCACATAAGTCCCTTTGCTGCAACTCACTTCAAACATCCATGATTGGGTCTTCGTTTCCTCATTATAAACAGGTTCTGAAATACGTCTGAAATTATAAATCGTTGCTTTTCTGACAGGACGTTCTACCTCTTCACCAGCTCTTGCATACTCATAGAGACGTTTCCCGTTCACTTTAACCGCAGAATACATCGGTGGAATCTGAGTAATCTCTCCAATAAAATTTTGCATCTTTTCATCAATCTCTTGAATAGAGAAAGGAATTTCAATTGGTGATGAAGAAACTATTTCCCCATGAGCATCTTCAGTTTCAGTTGAAAACCCTAATGTGATTTCTCCTTGATACACTTTATTAGATTCATGAAGGTATTCAACAACTTTAGTCGCTTTTCCGATACAGATTGGCAATACGCCATCCACCTCAGGATCAAGCGTACCAGAATGACCAACTTTTTTTGTTTTTAATAACTTTCTAACCTTATAGACACAGTCGAACGACGTCATGCCTTTCTCTTTCCATAACGGAAGGATTCCGTCCATCCCATTCATCCTTTCACGCTTTACATTTGCTTATTTATTGTATCATAATTCGCACTTTTCCACATAGATTATGAATATAGCTTTTTAGGCGGAAAATATGGTATTATAGATAAGTAAACTTATTTGATAGGAGTGACTTTAATGTCAAGAGTATATATTGTAACGGACTCAACAGCAGACTTAACTGAAGAAGAAGTTAAACAATTTGAAATCTCTATCGTTCCAATGAATATCTCAATCGATGATGACAATTATATCGATGGGGTTACTATTACAAAAGAAGAATTTAAACAAAAAATGATTGAAAGTGCTGAATTACCTAAAACGGCTCAACCTTCAATCGGTCGTTTCGTCGAAGTATATGACGAACTTGGCAAAAACGGGGATTCTGTTATCTCGATTCAGATGATGCGTTCGATTAGTGGAACTGTTGATGCCGCTCGCCAAGCAGCTGATATCACTGAAACAAATGTCACTGTTGTCGATTCAGACTTTACTTCTAGATCGATGGGAATGATTGTTAAAGAGGCAGCAAAAGCAGCACAAGAAGGCAAATCCGTTGAAGAAATTCTTGAGATTGTTGAAGATGCTAAAAAACGCACTACTCTTTATTTAACTGTAGTAAACTTAGACAACCTAATCAAAGGTGGTCGTATTAGCCAAGTAATGGGTATGTTCTCAAACTTATTAAACATTAAATTATTCCTTCAAGTCATTAATGGAAAAATTGAAATCATTCAAAAAGGACGCGGTCTAAAATCTCTTCAAAAGAAATACGACGAAATCTTTGAACTGATGAAATCAGCTCCAAATGGGATTCAAGAAATTGGAATTATGCATGCTGGATTAAGTGACTTTAACGAAGGAAATATCGCTCGTATACGTGAGTTATTTCCTGATGTACCACTAACCATTGTTACAACTTCACCAATCATTATGAGCCACACAGGCGTTGATGCAATGGCCATTACTTACTTAGAAAACGAATAAAAAAATAGCAACTAATTCTGGAGCTCAGAATTAGTTGCTTTTTTGTTAGTTTAATAATTGTCCAATAAAGATACCTACATAAGTACCGATAATGTAACCTAATGTACCTACAAGCATTGTAGGTGCAACAAAACGATGCCATCCTTTAGAAATAGCCATCGCCGCAGCGGTTGTTGGGCCACCGATATTTGCATTTGAAGCAAGAATGGCTTCTTCCACTGTGAATCCGAAGATTTTTGCCCCCGCAAATGTCACTGCCATGTTCACAAAAACCATGATTGCACAGAAAACAAGTAATAACGGAGATTTCTCAACAATTGCACCAATTGAAGCTGGGATTCCGATTACTACGAAGAATAAGTAAATCAAGAATGTTCCAATTTCATTTGCTCCACTAATCTTCTTGAAGTATTTTGCAAAAATAGTCGAACATGCAACTGTCAACGTTGTTAGGATTAAATATTTATTCGATACTAGTTGAATAAAGCTGTTATCCCCTAGGCCTGAAATAATTTCAGATAAAGTAAAGCTAATTGTTACAATAATAACAGAAATCGCAAAAACAAAAGCTACATCTTGAACAGTGATAACTGTATCTTTGTTATATGCTTTTTCCTCTTCCTCTTTTACCCCTTCAGTATAAGCAAATTTAAAATGCTTTTTGAAGAAGCCAATCGAAGGAATCATTAGTAAAATTAAGAAGTAGAATACCATTAACAAGTTATCTGCAACTGTCGCCGCAGAAATCAATTCTTTTGGAATATCAAAAGCAGACGATACGGCAACAAAGTTCACTCCACCACCAATATAACTTCCGACCATCATTCCAGCAATATGATTCAATACAGGAATCGCCTTTGACAAAGCTAAATATCCTAATACCGCTCCTAAAACAGTTCCTACAGAACTGATTAGGAAGATAGCTAATAATCGACCGCTTTCCTTCCAAATTTGTTTTAAATCACATTGGAATAAAAGCATTGGAATTGCTAATGGAACAACGACTCCCCAGACTTGATCATATACAGGTGAATCTGTAGGAATAACGCCTAAATTACTTAATGTTGCTGCCATTAATAGACCGATAATCGCTCCGCTGATTTTTGCAGCCCATTGATATCGATTTTCTAAAAAGATACTGATAGTCGCAATCCCAACGATAATAGACCACAATACCCATGTATTATTTGCATCAATCATAAAACACCTCTTCTGACTTTTTTAATACACACGAAAATTACCATATATGGTAA
>JUUF01000176.1 GCA_001058355.1 Carnobacterium maltaromaticum | reverse complement strand
AATTACCAAATACAGGTACAACAAACTACAATCTTCTAGTTGTAATCGCAAGTGTGTTATTAGTCGGCGCATACGCAATTGTTCGTAAAGAAGTAAAATAATAGAATAAATCCTCTTGAAGAAAGTCTAAGTCCTTGAACTTAGGCTTTTTTCTTTTGTTTGAAAAAAATGTTCATATAATAGTACTTTTTGCTATCTTTTTTTACAATAAATGCTATAATGAGAAAGTTAAAAATGATATTCCCGAAAGGATACACAATGTGTAGATGCCTTGTAACCGGAATTGAATGGGGGAAAAAGAAATGGAAAAAATTTTATTTACATCGGAATCCGTAACAGAAGGACATCCCGATAAAATCGCAGACCAAATTAGTGATGGTATTTTAGATGCCATTCTTACTCAAGATCCAACAGCGCGTGTAGCCTGTGAGACAGTAGTAAACACTGGTTTAGTCGTTTTAGTAGGAGAAATCACAACAAGTGCTGTTGTCGATTATCAACAAGTAGCTCGTGATACAATTCGTAAAATCGGTTATACAGACCGTAAATATGGATATGATGCAGACTCAGTAGCTGTATTAGTTTCACTCGATAAACAATCACCAGATATCGCAATGGGGGTTGACGATGCATTAGAAACTCGTGGACAATCAGAAGAGTTTGGAGCAGGAGACCAAGGATTAATGTTTGGTTATGCAACAAACGAAACTGAATCCTATATGCCACTACCAATCGACTTAAGTCATAAGTTAGCTTACCAACTTGCAAAAGTTCGTAAAGAAAAACAATTAGATTACTTAGGACCAGATGGTAAAGTTCAAGTGACAATTGAATACACACCTGAACACCAAGTAAAACGTATCGACACTATCGTTGTAAGTACACAACATGATGAAGAAATTTCTCAAGAGCAAATCAGAAAAGATGTTTTAGAGTATGTTGTAAAACCAGTTGTACCAGCTGAGTTACTTGACGAAGAAACTCGTTACTTTATTAATCCAACTGGTAAATTCGTTATCGGTGGACCTGTAGGAGACTCTGGTTTAACAGGACGTAAAATCATTGTTGATACTTATGGTGGATATGCACGTCATGGTGGTGGAGCTTTCTCTGGTAAAGACTCTACAAAAGTTGACCGTTCTGCAAGTTATGCAGCTCGTTACATTGCTAAAAATGTTGTAGCAGCCGGTCTTGCTGATAAGTGTGAAATTCAATTAGCGTATGCCATTGGGGTAGCACAACCAGTTTCCATCGCTGTAGATACATTTGGAACAAACCATGTACCAGAAGAAAAAATTATCGAAGTGATTCGTAAAGAGTTCCGTTTAACTCCAAAAGGAATTATCGAAACATTAAACTTACGTAGACCAATCTACCAACAAACAGCCGCTTATGGACATTTCGGTAGAACAGATATTGAACTTCCATGGGAACAACTGAATAAAGTAGAAGAGTTAAAAGCTTATTTTGCTTAATATAATGAAGAAATCCAACCTCTAAAAAGAGGTTGGATTTTGTTTTTAGTAGAAAATTATCATATAT
>JUUF01000175.1 GCA_001058355.1 Carnobacterium maltaromaticum | reverse complement strand
TTTTGGGGTCAGTCCCGAATTCTGCTAGTGTTTTTTGATTTTATAAGATTTCTTTGATGTATGTCTCGAGTTCTTCTTGAGTCAGAACACCGGCCATTTTTTTAACAATCTTTCCATCTTTATCGACAAAGATCAGGGTTGGAATTTCTGTAATCTCATGATATTTTTGGAAGCTTGAATCAACGTCTGAGTAATAGTTGAGGGATAGAGAATGCTCTTTCAAGTATTTCTTTCCGTTCTCAATCGGTTCTTTCTGACTGATCATCGCTACACCAACAAATTCAACTTTGTCAGCATATTTTTCTTTTAATGTATTTAAAATTGGGAGCTCTTGTTGGCAATCTGGACACCAACTTGCCCATGCATAATAGACGGTTGGTTTTCCGTTAAAGTCTTTTTCAGTTAATTTTTTTCCGCTTGCGTCTTGGAATACGACGTTTGCATCAGCAGGTTTGCTACTTGATGGTAATAAATAAAATGTCGCTAAGCCAACAACAAAAAGAGCTGCAAGAGCCAATAAAAGTTTTTTCATAAAATCCTCTTTCTATTTTTATTCGTGAATATCAAACACGTATTTGTGGCCTTGTGTAAGGCTATGGTAGAATCCTTTACCGTCATATAAGTGGAATACTTGTACGCCAGCAATGTCTTCTTCGTTAGGGTAAACATCTTTTACGAATGGGTTATCTTTAAGAACTTCTTCAAGACGTTCACGACCAATTTCTTTAACAACACCTTCGATACGAATCACTTGGATTAAGTAATCTTCGCTCTTCATAGCAGTAATGGCAACTTTTTGGTTATTTTGTAGTTGTTTGTAGAAGTTTGTTTTTGGACTTGTCATAAAGAAAACGCCTTTTTCGTTTGCAACACCAATATGGATATGACGTGCATGAGGTTGGTTGTTCTCATCAGCAGTCGCAATAACAGCTACATTCATTTCTTCTAAAATACGTAAAATTTCATTGACTTCCATGGTGATTTCTCCTAACTGTTTTCTTTTTATTTTATCACAGATTGCTTTATGAAAGAAGACTTGCGATTTCGTCTCGGATTTGTTCAGGCGTCGTAGTAGGGGCGAAACGTTTTAAAATTGTTCCATCTTTCGCTACGAGGAATTTTGTAAAGTTCCATTTGACCTTTTCGCCGAAAAGACCAGCCGTCTCCTTCTTTAATAAATCAAATAACGGGTGCGTTTCAGGGCCATTCACTTTGACTTTACCAAACATTGGGAAAGTTGTATTGTAAGTTAATTGGCAGTGAGAGAGTGCTTGTTCAGCCGTTAATGGTTCTTGTCCTGCAAATTGATTACAAGGGAACCCAAGAACCGCAAATCCTTGGTCCTTGAATTCTAAATAGAGTTTTTCTAGTCCTTCAAACTGTGGAGCTAGACCGCAACCACTTGCCGTATTTACGATGAGTAGTAATTGCCCCTTATAGTCCTCTAGAGTGGTAAGATCTCCACTGACTGTTAGGACTTCGATTTCATAAATTGAGATTCGTTTTCCTTCTTTCTTAAATAAGGCCGTAGTGTTTTAATCCATTAACAATGCCGTTATCTGTATTGTTGGTCGTAATAAATTCTGCAATCTCTTTAAGGACCGGAAGCGCGTTTCCCATTGCCACAGGATGCGTTACTGCTTGAAGCATCTCGATATCGTTTGGACCGTCTCCGAATGCGTAAGTTTCAGCATCTTTTTGGTTTAAGTGCTCTAAGAAGCGTTTGATCCCTTCTGCTTTGGAATTTCCTTTTGAAATCACATCGACTGAGTACGGCGTGTTTCGTAAGAAATCAAGATTTGGAAATGCCACTTTATATTTGTCTTCAGCTGGTGGAAGAGAGATAAAGAGCATCATGTTAATTGGATTTTCTTTATAAAAATCTGCGTTTAGAGCAGGAGGATTAGTATGAATAAATCCATATGCATCTTTAGCACCTGCGGAGGATTCTACTAAGTAAAATTCTTTGTTGTTATAGGCCGTTAACCCATATCCATCTTCTTTTACCATTTGATGGAATCTTTCTACCGTTTCAGTTGGAATTTCTGAAGAAAAAACACGCTCTCCTTGATAAAGAACGACTTGACCATTCATAAAAATTCCTGAGTGGATATTGGCACTCTCCATAATATCGCGCGTTTCAGCAGGAGAACGTCCTGTTGCGATAAAGGGTTCATACCCATTGTCCTTTAATGTTTGAATAGCCTCTGCTGTAGCTTTATCTACTTTGGATTCGCCGTTCAAGAGAGTTCCATCCAAATCAAAAAATACAAAACCTTTCATTCCGTCACTCCATTCATTGTGTCTTTTTTTATTATACCATGTTTTCAACATTTTTAATTGTAGTTCGAATTCATAGTATTTCGCGTGAAAGAGTAGAATTATCGTAGTTTTTATGTTAAAATTGAAAAGAATTTTAGTTAAGGAGGGAATCCTTTGTACAGTTTAATTTTATCACTGATGGTTGTGGTATGCGTATTGTTAATTATTGTTGTTGCAATGCAACCTTCAAAAACAAATGCTGCGAATTTAACAGGTGGAGCAGAACAATTATTCGGTAAACAAAAGGCACGTGGTTTTGAGGCATTCTTAATTCGCGTAACAGTTGTTTTAGGAACAATCTTCATGTTATTAGCATTTGCATTAGCATACATTTCATCAAAATAATAAATTTAAGTACAATTGTTCGGACAGCCAACCAATTGTACTTTTTTATTTGTCAGATTAGAGGAGTAATATTATGGAAGCACTATGGTTAAGAAAAGAAAGCAATACAAGAGCGGTGATTTTATTTCATGCTTATACAGGAACACCTGCCGATGTCAGAATGCTTGCGCAGTTTTTACATCGTCATGATTATGCAGTCTATGTTCCAGTATTTTCTGGCCATGGAACTCCAGATGTGGAAGATATCTTGGCAAGTTCTCCTGAGGCTTGGTACGAAGATGCCAAACGTGCTGTCGACTTTGTTCGAGGAGAAGGATTTCATACGGTTGCTGCCTTCGGGTTATCGATGGGCGGTATTATGGCGACAAAATTAGCAACCGAACATCTCGTTGAATATGCAGGGACTTTTTGTTCGCCGGTATCTTCTGGGAATCCTCAGTTGCCAGGACTGCTTCAAAGTTTTATGATGTATGCGAAGGCGTCTTATAGAAATGTAGGACGACCATTTGATGAAGCTGAAATGAAGGAAAAAGCACAAAAACAATTAGCACACATTCAATCATTTTCAAGTGACGTTGCTTCGCATTTAGATGAAGTGACAGGAAGTTTTTATATTGCACAAGGGGAACAAGATACACTTGTCGATCCAGAGTCCTCCCTCGAATTAAAAGAGGGACTCGTTAACGCACAAGTGGAGTTACATTGGTATGAAGAAGCAGGGCACGTGATTACGGTTAGTCCTGTTAGAAAGGAATTCCAAGAGACTGTTCTCTCTTTTCTAAATCAACAAGAATGGAGGTAAAGAAATGAGACAATCATTAGAAGAAATCTTAATGGCTTTCTTTATGGAACATGAATCCGAAAGTTTTTTTGTTCAAGAAATTAGTGAGCATTTCGGATTTACTGCTTCAAAGGACTTTAAGATTTTAGTGAAACAATTAGCTGACCTCGAAGATTCTGGAAAAATTGTATTAACACGACAAGGTAAATTTGGATTCAATCAAAAAAATCGTACGTTAGAAGGAACATTCCGATTAAACGATAAAGGATTTGGTTTTGTCACAGTTGAAGAAGGCAAACCAGATATTTTTATTCCAAGAACGGATGTCCATGGCGCTATGGATGGAGACAAAGTTGCGATTCGTATCGTTCAAGAAGAAAATCCTTATAACGATAAAGCCGCAAGCGGAACGATTGTAAAAATCTTAGAACGCGCTGTGAAGCAAGTGGTGGGGATTTATACACGTTATCCATCGAAGATTATGATGCAAACAGGCTATTGTGGCGAAATTGCGTTAAAAGATTCTAAATTAAAGAAAACGAAATGTTATGTGACTAGAAAGGGATTAAACCCAGTTGACGGAACCGTCGTGATTGCCGAAGTTGACAGTTATGAAACAGAGCGTCACGAACTCGTCTTGAAGGCGCATATCGTTAAAGAAATCGGCTATAAAGACGCTGTCGGTATGGATATTTTAATGATTTTACATCAATTAAAAATCCCAACAGTATTCCCAGATTCAGTATTAGAGGAAGCCAACCGAGTGAGTGAAACCATCTCACCGGAAGAACTCGAAGGGCGTGTGGATTTACGCCAAGAATTAACCGTGACGATTGACGGGGCAGATGCCAAAGACTTAGATGATGCGGTAGCTCTAGTCAAACGCGAAGATGGAACCTTTGTATTAACGGTATCCATCGCCGACGTTTCTTATTATGTAACGGAAAATTCTGAAATGGATAAGGAAGCATTCGAACGCGGAACAAGTGTGTATTTAACAGACCGTGTGGTTCCAATGTTACCGCAACGATTATCAAACGGAATCTGCTCGCTACATCCATATGAAGAACGTTTAACATTAACAGCACGCATGGAAATCGACCGTAGCGGAACGATTTACCAGCACGAGATTTTCCCAAGTGTGATTCAATCGAACGAGCGATTAACTTATGATGAAGTGAATGTATTATTCAATACGAATGAAGCTTCTGAAAAAATCACTCCAGAGATTGCAGAAATGCTTTGGAATATGAAGGAATTGCATACGATTCTTGAGCGTAGACGTATGGAACGTGGAGCGATTGACTTTGATACACAAGAAGCAAAAATTCTTGTTGATGAAAAAGGCGCGCCAACAGAAATCGTATTACGTGAACGTGGCGTAGCAGAGCGACTCATTGAGTCCTTTATGCTTGCGGCTAACGAAACAGTGGCGCGTCATTATGAACAATTGAAGGTGCCATTCATCTACCGTGTCCACGAAAATCCAGATAGCGAAAAACTCCAACGTTTTTTAGAGTTTATTACCGCATTTGGAATTACGATTAAAGGGAAGAACGATTCGATAACACCGAAGAAATTGCAAAAGGCCTTGAATGAAGTACGCGGTGAGCCGTATGAAGCAGTGGTCTCAACAATGATGCTTCGTTCTATGAAACAAGCTAAGTACGATATCACGCCTACAGGACACTATGGACTGGCAGCGGAAGACTATACACACTTCACTTCGCCAATTCGTCGTTATCCTGACTTAATCGTTCATCGTATGATTCGTCATTACGGAAAACACCCAGGTCATTTATCGAAGAAAGAAGAAACGCTTCTAGAAGATAAGTTGCAACAAATTGCAGACCAATCGTCTCGTATGGAACGACTTGCAGTACAGGCAGAACGCGATGTGAATGCATTGAAGAAAGCTGAATACATGCAAGACAAGGTCGGCGAGGAATTCGATGGTATCGTAAGCTCTGTGACAAAATTCGGGATGTTTGTCGAGTTAGCGAATACCGTTGAAGGATTAATTCATATTTCTCATTTGAAGCAAGACTACTTTAACTTTATTGAAAGCCACATGATTTTACTCGGGGAACGTACGGGCGTAAGTTATCGTATTGGGGACCGTGTTCGTGTGAAATGTGTGAAAGTAGATGTGGAAGCTAGAGAAGTCGATTTCCTACTCGTAGAAGATGCAAAATTGGCCAAAACTGAACGCCCAAGAAAAGTCGAACGCTTTGATGATAAATCTTCTAAGAAAGGCAAAAAATCAAAAGGACGCCAACGCTTTAAAAAAGCGATTAAAACGAAAAAGAAAAGACGCTAGGAGGTTCGTGAATGCCTAAAGGAACGAACGATAAAGTGCTCGCACAAAATCGAAAAGCAAGTCATGACTATACCATTCTTGAAACGATTGAAGCTGGGATGGTCTTAACCGGAACAGAAATCAAATCGGTTCGTCAAGCGCGTATCAATTTAAAAGATGGATATGTAAGCTTGAAGCAAGGAGAAGCTTTTCTTGTAGGAGTTCATATTAGTCCGTTTGAACAAGGGACACTTTTCAATCATGACCCATTAAGAACGAGAAAATTATTGCTTCATAAAAAGCAAATTAATTATTTACTGGAGCAAGTAAAGCAAGCCGGAAATACAGTAGTGCCGCTGAAGGTCTATATTAAAAATGGCGTTGCAAAGTTAT
This sequence comes from Carnobacterium maltaromaticum, assembly GCA_001058355.1. Lineage (GTDB taxonomy): Bacteria > Bacillota > Bacilli > Lactobacillales > Aerococcaceae > Granulicatella. Next base: position 171 of record JUUF01000175.1, on the reverse strand, counting down.
TAATCGGAGTTGCGAAAGGGAAGAAAAATTACGATAAACGTGATGCCTTAAAGCAAAAGGATATGAAACGCGAAATCGATCGTGCAATGAAAGAAAGATATTAAAGAGGAAGGCTGGACAAATTGTCCAGCCTTTTTTGCATGCAAAAAATATTTCATTACCATATATGGT
>JUUF01000174.1 GCA_001058355.1 Carnobacterium maltaromaticum | reverse complement strand
CCTTTAAAGCCTCAAAGCGGACGTACGGATTAAAAATCCTACGTCCGCTTATTCGTTTTAATACATATTCACGTTAAGAAACCTTCACACTGTGAAGGTTTCCTATAAATCCCCTAGGATACTTCGTAATCACTATGTAGTCTGTGCTTTTAATTTTGTGAAATGCTTTGAACTCTTCAAGAAGGGGAGCATACAAACTGGAAAGGCGTCCTATACAAAAAGAAACTCCGGCTGGGATTCCAGTCGGAGTTTTTGCATACTAAAGGGCTTCGATAAAGCGCTCAGAGTGAGTTTGCCACATATCTGGGTTGAAACGAGCGATTTCGGGAATGAGAATCATGTGGTAGAGTCGGACCGTGCTTCCGTCTTTGACCTCATAGGAGTACTCGTATAAAAATCCAATCCGTTTGGCGAAGTCGCAAGAGTCTGTGTGTGTACTTTCTACTTTTAAATAGAGCTCTGAGATGCCCTGCTCAACAAGGTACGGATGTAATAATTGAAATGCTTCAATTAAAATGTCACGATGCCAATATTCTTCGAGCAGCGCGAAATCCATTAGATGACTTTGGTCTGTGGAGACTTTCATAAAGCCAATTGGCAGGTCGTAATTCTTCATTTCAATGATAAAAAAGTACGGGTCGTTGTCCATTAGTTGTGTATAAAAGTTCTCTGCATTTAAATGAGACGTTGCAGATACCCATGGAAGATTAGACGTTGCTAGTGGGTCGGTTAGCAATGACTGAACAATCTCCATGTCAGTTTCGTGAAAGGGCCTTAGAGAGATACGTTGTGATGCTAGTGTAGGTACGTTCATAATCGCTACCCCCTTTCTCTACCTGCATTATAGTAGTAAAAATCAGGAAAGTAAAGAGGAAGAATTGCGTTTACAACAATAATGAAAAGGGTTCCGAAAATGTATGTAAACGGGGGATTTTTTCCTATTATGGTGGTAGAAGCTGTCAAATTCTACCGTCATTTTTTATCGTGACTTTTGTCATGGTGAGTCGTGACGGACGGGCCTACTGAGTGACCTTCGTTTTTGTTAAAGTAGAATCATCAAGAACAACACATGGAGGCAAACATGATTACAGTAGAAAAAATTACAAAGCGTTTTGGAAACAAGACAGCATTAAACCAAATTCAATTTAATGTCGAAAAAGGAGAAATCTTTGGGTTCTTAGGGCCGAGTGGAGCAGGGAAAACAACCCTCATCAATATCCTAACCGGCCAGTTGAAAGCCGATGAAGGAACGACACAACTTCTTGGCAAAGACACAAAGGACCTTACTCCTGAAGACTTAGCACATATCGGTCTCGTCGGAGATTCAAGTGGTTACTACGAGAAATTAAGTCTCGAGAAGAACTTAATCGTCTACGCGAAAATTTACGGATTACCAAATAGCCGCGTCGATGAAGTGCTGGAACAAGTCGGACTACTAGAAAGTAAGAAGACAATCGCGGAAAAACTTTCAACGGGGATGCGTCAACGGATGTTTCTAGCAAGAGCACTGCTAAACAGACCAGAGTTACTCTTCCTAGATGAACCAACGAGTGGGCTAGACCCAATGACTTCTAAGAAGATTCACCGTCTGTTGGAAGAACTAAAGGCAGCGGGCACAACGATTTTCCTAACGACACACGACATGGTCGAAGCCACAGAGATGTGCGATCGCATTTCCCTACTAAACCAGGGGGACTTAGTGGAAATTGGAACACCACGAGATATTATTCAAAAATACAATAAAGAAAAACGAGTGAAAGTGACATTCATGGACCACAGCGAACAAGTGATGGCTTTTGAAGACTTAAAAGACCAAGACATGACGCAAGTGGAATTGATTCACTCAATGGAACCAACGTTAGAAGACATCTTTATTCAATTGACAGGAGAGAAATTAAATGATTAAAAGAATTAGCGCCTTAATTTGGCTACGTACACAAATGATTTTAAGTAATGGAGCAATGTTATTCCAAATCGTATTCCCATACGGAATGTTACTAGCATACGACCACTTTATGAACAAAGACGGCAACCCACAAACAGCCGTACAAATCCTATTCATGATGATTCCGCTAGCGCTTAGCTTATCTGTCGGATCAATGATTACAATTATGCTTGCTGAAGAAAAAGAAAAGAAAAACTTGAAGACTCTCTTCTTAAGTGGCATTCACTCAGTCGAATACTTAATCTCAATCTTATTCTACCCAGTAGTTTTAGCAGTGATTACCATTGTGAGCTTCCCAATGATTGTTAAAGCGGATCTCTCAGGACGTTGGATGGAATATGGTGCAATCGTTGCGAGTGTGGCCATCTGTGTGATTTTACTCAACTTATTAGTGGGTGCTTTAACAGATACGCAAGCAAAAGCGCAAGTCAATGGTGTGATTCCGATGATGGGGATTGCGTTCTTACCGATGTTCTCAATGTTGAGCGATGCGGTATCAAAAGTGACACACTATACATTCATGGGGAATTTTGTGGATTTCTTTACCAAAAACGATTTCGCCTTAACAGCCCAAAACTTCATCGTCCCTGGTGTATGGATTGTGGTGCTACTCGTCTTAAACTTCTTCTTCTTAAAACCTAAAGCAAAGAACTAGAATGAGCTTGGACTTAGTTTAGGATTACTGCGAATCCTTACGGATTCTTTTTATAAAAGCTATAACGGGGCACCGGTTCGAGCCTATAGTCTCTCACCTTTAAAGATTCAAGGCAGGAGTAAGTCCTTAAGAGGACTACTCCTGCTAATTCAC
>JUUF01000173.1 GCA_001058355.1 Carnobacterium maltaromaticum | reverse complement strand
ACTTTTTGGGGTCAGTCCCAAGGTAGAACGCTTTTTGAGTACTCTCTTTTATTTCATACGCATCATGCCGTACATACGTGTATCGATAAAGAACACATCATCCTTCACATCAATTGTCTTCGAAAGAAGAACTTCTTTTGTCTGCATTGATTGCACACGTAGCGTTGGTTTGCCATCAACCAGAGTGATCATCACAAGATTGCCTTTGTTCAAGTACACTTGTGGTGCATAGACATCTGTTTCAGTCGTAAAGGCTTCTTCTAGTTTCTTCGCCCCTGCATTAAGAACATAGTATTTTGTCTCGTTATTTTTGCGTTCACTTGCCTTCACATACGTATCCGACCCAGTGAATGCAGGCACCTCATCTGCCAACGCAATATAGGCTTTGTCTCCCACTGTGTATAGAATCGATTGTACCGCACTCATGCCATTTTCAGGTGTGATTTCTGTAAACTTCTCAGTCTCAGCATCAAAAGTCATTAAGCGGAATTTTTCATCTCTTGAATACATACTCTTAAACAGCAGCACTTGCGGGTCATACATGCGAGAGCTCTTAGCTTCTCCCCATGCAATCGAAGCGTATTCCTCTGGTAATTTCACGCGTTTTGCCGGAGTTGTTGCTCCCGTTTCTAAGTTCACAGTGAATGTTACTAAGAAATAGGTTGGTGCTTTCGAGCCTCTATTTTCATACTCAGGCATCGGAACCACTCCATACACCGTGTTGCCTTTTCTATAGAAAGTGACATCCGTTATAAAATGACTATCGTCCCCGCGCACTTCTTTAGGAATCGGAACCGATACAGTTGTGACCTTCTTCGTCTCTTTATTAATGATACTAAAATTCACTTTTGGATCTGTTGTGCTTTCAAAGCTATAAGTCAAGCCGTATAGAAGGTCATACCCCTTAAACGCCACCAGATTGTCATAATTTGGACGGTCTGTAAAAGAAAAGTCTGCCAATCTTTTTTTCGTTTGGAAGTTGTAGGCATTCTCGGAAAATCCAACACGTTTTACGTCTCCATCTAAAAGTGCATACTCTGCGCCCTTAGACGACGTCAAATCATCTGTGGAATACGACATTTCAAAGGTTGCTCCGTCGACTAATTTTTTCTCTTCATCGGTTAATTGAATCGATACCGGAGCAGGCTTCACTTCTTGATACGCTGCGTGACCAGCTGTCGCTAGAAACACAAGTCCACTAAAGGCAAATACTGCTGTTGCAAATTTACTTGATTTCATGATAACCCCTCCTTACACACTAACCTTATGATTTAATAAATAATCGCTTAGTAGCATATTTAAAACAATCCAAATGAGCATGCTACCGATTAAAAAGACCATCGCTTCATTTCCAATTAAACGAACGACAAATTGTGTGCGCATGATAGCTGTGAATGTCACAACAATGACTAAAACGTAGAGGACGACCGAAGTTACCTTACGAACGTACCCCTTCTTCTCAACCCCAAAGACAAGAATTGCGAGTTGGAAGACCGTCACGATGAGGGCTATCCCCATCGTCAAAATGAGAAGAAACTGCACCGCATATTGTGGCACTAGAAGCGGCATTGCCATAGAGTTTGTCACAAGCGACCATGGTGTGATGTGGTACTGTGCAAACTCTGGAATAAAGAAGCTTGTGAGGTAGTAGTTTAAGAACACCCCAACCACTTGAACGGCTTGTAAGAAGAACGTAATCACAAGCATCGTTAATAATTTAGCCCAGTAGATTCCAAAACGTGACCCTGGAAGCATGAGCAGGCGATAAATAAATGAGCCTTTGCTGCTCCATTCTCTCGACCAAATCACTGCCGAGTAAACCAAAATCGCTGTTCCCGCAAAGAACACTGGAAGTCCGATTGAGAGTTGGTCTAGCACGACTTGTTTCACGATATCAGGACTCACAATGCGTAATTGTCCGGTTAATAACCCAGTCGTCGCAAGGGTCTTCACCTTCAACCCTAGTTGCAATAAGATTTGAAGTAAGGCCACCACGAGGATGAATCCTTTCGCCTGGCCGATATTATAAATCGTTAAGTTGATGACTTTCTTCATGGTAAGTATACCTCCCTCATCACATCGACAATTGATTTTCCCTCTTCTTCGCGGACTTCTTCTGGATAGAATTCCTTCACTACACGTCCATCGTTTAAGAGCACTGCTTTATCGACGATATACTCAATATCATTAATTTCATGCGTTGTAATCAATACGCCCCGTCCATCAAGTAGGTCGCTTGTAAACACACGCGCGATTTCTTCACGGGTAAACACGTCGATTCCTGAAAATGGTTCGTCCATCAAGATGTAATCTGTATCCAGCCCCATCCCGAGAAGCAAGTTTAGTTTAGCAACATTCCCTTTCGAGAGTGATCGTACTTCATCTTTTAAATTCAAACGGAAAAAATCTAATAAATGTCTTTCCTTTTGACGATTCCAGTTTGGATAGAACGTGCGCATAAAATCAATTGCCTCGTCCACTGTTTGGTCTGGAGAAATAATCGAACTATCTGTAATGTAGCTCACCTTTTCCGCAAACACTTTACGGGCTGGCATATCATCGATAACAACTTTCCCTTTATCAAATGGTAATAGTCCTGCAATACAGTTCATAATCGTTGTTTTCCCAATTCCGTTGACACCAATAAGAGCCGTCACTTCCCCTTTTTTCGCGTTAAATGAGATGTCATTCAACACTTGTTTCTTTCCAAATCTCTTGCTTAAGTTTTGAACAGTTAACATAGTACCGCTCCTTCCTTACAATTGTTTTTTGAGATGTTCGATAACATCTTCTGCAGTTAAGTTGAGAGGCTTAATCGCTTCTGTAAAGCTTCCAATCGCCTCATCTAACATTTCATCTTTTAGTTGCTCAATCCGTTCTACATCTTCTGTCACACGACTCATGACATTATTTCCAGTCGTAATCAACCCCATGACCTCCAATTCATGAAAGGCACGTTGGACCGTATTGGGATTCACTTGCATGGTTTGCGCAAATTCACGCCGACTCGGCATCTCTTGGCCTGCTTCCATTCTGTGGGAGGCAATTTCCGCTTTGAAATAGGCGATTATTTGCTCGTAGACCGGACTTCTTTTATCAAATACGATCATTAGTAACTCCTTTCTTTGATTCCCAATCAGTGTATTAACCGGTTAATA
>JUUF01000023.1 GCA_001058355.1 Carnobacterium maltaromaticum | reverse complement strand
ATTACCAAACACTGGTTCAAGCGATGAATACGGAGTATTTAGTGCAGCAGCATTAAGTATCCTAGCATCAGTAGGTTTAGTAGCTACATCTCGTAAAAAAGATGAAGAGCAAGAAGCTTAATTTAAAACATTAAGAACAGCATGGGACTAGGGCAACCTAGCCCCATGTTTTTTTAGTAAAATAAATTGTAGAAATGCGTTGAATACGATAAAATTAAGAGATTAAGTCACTCAGATTTGAAAGAATAAAAAGGAAGGAGGTAGCTATGTTTAGTTCGAAAAATACTCAGATGAATGAGCGTAAAAATCGTTCGAAAGTAACGCGTTATGCGATTAAGAAGCTTAGTATGGGAACAGCATCTGTAGCGGTCGCATTAGGATTTCTATTTCTGCAAGGACAAAGCGTTGTTTTAGCCGATACCGTAGAAACAACTCAAAGTGCTACTGAAACAAAAGCAGAGGAAACCACGGAAAAAGCAGAAGCAACTTCTGAAGAAACAACGACTACCTCTGAGGAACAAGCGCCTCGCACACGTACAAGACGTGAGGCTGGGGACGCTCCAGCAGCAACTGCTCCAGTCGGTTCGGATGTAGAAGATGCTACGGCTACTCCTAAAGTTACAAAACCTGGATTTACTAAGGAATTATCCCAAGAAGAATTGCTTAGCCAGGCAAGTTGGATTGATTTTGGTGATGTGGCAAACTGGAGTGGAACTACGACTACTTCAACAGGGCAATTAGCCTTACAAGAAGGGGCAACGTATACAAAAGAAATTAGTCCGGGATATGTCGTGACGGTTCGCGTGAAGTCGCTTAAACCATTTAACGCAACAGAAATCTATAAGAAGAGACTCGAAGCCCAAGGAACAACGGCGGCTGAAAAGAACACGTATGATCCAAACGCGAAAAATGGATATATGAATAGTGAGGAAAGTGCAGACGGAAAACGTGAATTCAAGGCGGGGAAAGAAGCTCTGATTGTCGGAGAACCGCAAGACGCGTGGAGTGAAATTTATAATTCAGGAATCGATACTGGTGAAAAGAGAACAACGATTACAACGCAATATGAAGGCGGAAATGTCGGAGTTCAATTCGAGATTACTGGAACGTATAAAGGAAAAACAGTCAAACCAACTGTTCTTATGACAGAGGGAGATTCGTCTAATCTAGGGGAGTTGTCTCTTTACACAACTAATGGGACAGGCTGGCAGCATTTTGCAGAATGGTATAAATACGACAGCCCTTATACGTTGAATTATTTCCCACAAGATACAAAAGACTTATTCGACCCGAATAAAAAAGTCATTGGATTCAGGCCACTACTGATTAACGGGGTGAACTACCACAGTGGAGAGTTGGCGGCGATTCGTGAGGCTACACAAGTTGGCCCAGATAAGAAACCTGTCGCGTGGAAATACTACGGAAGTCCTGACCAGAAAACAGGCGGACTTGGGACGGGTGTATTTGGACCGAACCTTTCTGCCGGAATGGTGGCTGTACCGATTGTCATGACGCAAGGAGCTACAGAAGTGAGTCTGTATATGGCTTCGGCAAGTAAGCAGTCTGCCATGATTGGATTCTTACCATTTGACGAAAGTGATGCTCCGGAAAGTTATGGAAAAGCGACGCATAGTATTAACCAAGTTCACAATGTGACAGGGGAAGATGTAAAGCAACCGTATCTTGGAGATACACGTCCAGATGTCGATGAAAATGTGGACCGTACGAACTGGAAAGGCGACGATGCAGAAGGTTCTGCCGATGAAGGCATTGACCAAATCCTTCCAGCGGACCTTAAAGGGAAAACAAACGGTATTTTAGTGTTAGACCGTACAAACACAGGCGATTTAACCATGTCCGTTGAGGCGCATACAGGTGGAGCGGACGAAGCAACACTATATGGATGGGTAGATTTTAACGGGAATGGAACGTTTGACGAAGATGAACGTTCTGAAAAACTAACGATTACTGCAGATGGCACAGCTACTCTTGTCTTTAAAGATGCGTTCAAGAAAGTAAATGTTGCGCTGAGTGAGCTCGGTGCGCGTGTACGTATCGCAAAAGACGCCACTCAAATTGAGAAGCCAACAGGGATGGCCTTGTCAGGTGAAGTGGAAGATTTCGAAGTGCATTTAACTTTCTTACCTAAAGGAAGTAAGACGGAAACGGATGGACTACAAGGAATTCCACAAACGGGAACAGTGGTCTTTACACCAAGCGGGAAACAACGCTATTCACTTACAGACGATGCGGTGATTGACGAAGCCATCGAACCGGTTATCGTTGATAAGACGGGTGCCAAAGTGACGCTTGACGCTGAAGGGTACTATGTCGTAGCTGGCGAAGGGAAATATAAAGTCACGGGAGCAGGAAAAGATGTGACCGTCGAATTTATTCCTGAAGCTGGATTTGTCGGAACGGTCAAAGGAATCACGATTCGTCGAACGGACGATAACGGAAATGATACTGGATGGACGCCAGTGAGCGCGAATGAGGCAATCGTCAGCGACCAAACAAATACAATGGATGGACGCTATATTCCAACGGTTGTTCCAATGTCCAAAGAACTCACTAGTACAAAAGTACAAGGGCTCGTTCACGTTGAAACACCGAAGTTTGAAGGCAAAGACGGAGAAGTTACACCTTCAAGCGAGAAGCCAATGGTCTTAGTAGATCCAAAGACTGGCAAGGCGCTTGGTGCGAGTGCTCCAGCGATGAAAGATGGAAAAGAGGTTGGAACGTATACGGTCGATGAAACGACTGGAAAAGTAACGTTCACACCGAATAAAGACTTCACAGGAACAGCAGAACCAATCGTTGTTCAGCTGATTGAAAAAGCAACAGGAAAAGCAATTGCTGGCTTGAAATATACGCCAACCGTTACGCCTGTGACGCCAACGGGAGAAGATGTGACGTCTACTGGTAAACAAGGAAAAGTACAAACTGGAACACCTAAGTTTACTGAAGGCGATGCGGAAGTACCGTTGAAAGTCGATGCAGACCAACCAGCCAAATTCGTGGTGAATGGAAAAACAGTAGAAGAAACAACGATTGACGCAACTAAAGAGGGCGCGAAAGTTGGTTCTTACACGATTGACCCATTGACAGGTGAAGTAACTTTCACACCAAATAAAGATTT
>JUUF01000172.1 GCA_001058355.1 Carnobacterium maltaromaticum | reverse complement strand
TCCATACTTCTATGAGGACAACTTGTTGGAACAAATTCGTGGTGAAGCCTTACCGTTTCTTCATTAATAGGTAATCCAGCCTCTAGTAGGTCGACTGTGGCTTGCATCAAAGCAGTATCTTCATTTTGAACAAATTCCTGATCATTTGCACTAAGACTTTCGCAAACTTCGTAGCCGATTGACCGGCAATTACTCCACCAATCTCCTGTATGATAGCCAATATTTGTCTTAGGAACGACCTGAACAATTTCCTTTCGATTACAGTAATAATGTGCAATTCCTAATGTTTTATCTCTCCAACGTAAAAAATCAATATACTTTTGTGGTCTCATCCTTCCTGCATCATTATGAATCACTACAAATTGAAAATCTACTAACTCTCCACTATCTTCCATCACAAAATCCTTAAATATTTGAATCATGATTATTTTCTCCCTTCGATTCAAGCTGTTTCAACACTTCTTTAAGCTTCACTGGGATTGGCACCCCTAAGTTTGATGCATTTTCTAAGATAGAAATACCTTCATTTGAAATATAAAAGAAAATTACGGTACTGCGTAAAACACCTGCATGTCCTAAAATATATTGATCTATCCCATTAGCTAGACCAATTAGAAAAAAGATGAATACTTTCTTAGCAATACCATGATACCCCACAGAGCTCGATAATCTTCGTTTATCAATCGCATTTAGTATTCCACTTGCGTAATCCAACATAACGAATAACAAGAGTGTGTATAGTAAGCCATCTGTTCCACCCAAAAAACTACCTAAAATACCGCCTAATGCAAAGACTCCGCACTGTAAATAATATAATGGACTTTTCATTTTAATCCCCCTTTCTTCACTTATTCTATTTATGTAAAAAGAATCCAGAGAGTGAATTAAAGATTTATAGAATTCACTCTCCTTCTTCCTATTTCCTGACCTCTACTTCGAATTTATAAATAATCTTGTATTTAGAGATTATTTAACTTTCTTTTTATCGTTCCAGATTTCTTCTCTTTTACGAGTCATATAGTTAACACTTTGGCCTTTGTCATACACATTGACACCTTGGTTTTCAAACAGGTGTGCATCTGTAATCTTTTTAACGGCTGCACGTGTAGTTGCTTCATCTAAGTTGTCTTCAGGATGAGCAATAACTAAACGTTTAGTTTTCCCATCACTTCCCTCAAAGGTAAGTTGTAATTCTTTTTCTGTTGTAGTTTTATATTCTGGCATTGTTTTTCTCTCCTTTCTCTAATTAGTTATTGTCGTGACGTGTACGAACAACTGTGTCCGCATATGTCATTGCTTCTTTTGCAAGGGTATCAATAGCTCCTGATACTGCCATGATTCCTTCATGAGTTGCACCATTTTTCAAGTGTGGAATACTTTTGAATTTCTTCACTTTTCCTTTCTCCGCGTCTTGATAAAATAGTTCTAGTGTTGCTTTATTAAATGTTTCTGCCATGATGGCTTCCTCCTTATTTGTTTATTTTGTTTTTGTAGTGTCATGACTTCTACACCTATAAGAACCGATTTAGGGCATTAAATGCTATGCTCTTCGAGAAAATTTTTTAATTTTTTTCTTATGGTTGAAATTTCCTGCTCAATTGCTCGTCTACTACGCCCCACTCGAATAGCATATAATTTCACTGTTTCATTACTTCCAATCATCCATTCCAATGTTTTTAGTTGGTTAGGTGTTAGTGTAGAAAAGAAATCGTGATAAGCATCTTCTACTTCGAACCAATGCTCATCTTCCCTAGTTCCTGTCATCCATTCTGGCGTTAATGCGACAGTCTCCAAGTTCTTCTTCGTAATAGTATGCAAGTAGGACCAATAGAGTTTGCGTTTAAAGTACGCACCAAACTGGTTTCGTTCACTAATATTCCCCAGAGGATTACCAGTCGTTTCTTGATAGCACTCCATTAAAAGAATCCTTCCTTCTTGTACAAAATCATCAAAAGCAGGGTTCTTCTTAGTGAGATTGATACGTTGCAGCACGTTGTAAATCACTCCTTCGTAGTACTCAAAGAGTAATGCCGTTTTTTCTTCTGTTTCTGTCCATTCTTTCATTGTTTTCTCCTCCAAAAATAGATTCGAAATTGGCCAATTTCAGTGCCTAGAGTAACGCAAAAAAGACCTTCTCCGAAAACCAGAGAAAGTCTATGAAAAGGTAATAATTCCCACTTGAATATAAAAACGGAAATTAAACAAATATATTATGATAAAAATATACGAAAACGATAAAAATAGTATAGAAAACAGTAAAAAACGGGTGTAAAATAAAAGAAAAAGCATTAGGAGGAAAACAAAATGAAAACGATTACTATTGGTTGTTGGGAGAACGACCAATCACCACTAACATCCAGTTCGGATTATCCGCTGATGACGAAAAATGTTCTGTTACTGTATGACCTAACGGCATTCAAAACAGACATGAAAAGTGCTGTCTTTTACAAAGACGGGCGTTGCGTTCTGACGTCACGGACCACTCGTGCTCTATTCAGCGACCTGGAAATGCAGTTTGGCATGTCCTATGCACAATCCAAAGCGATTACCCAACTCTTAACACGTATTTCCACAAAAGTACCGTATGCCATTAATGAACTCCTCTATTTTGAAATTAAAGATAAGGCAAGCTCCCATTCCCATTGGTGCGCCTTTCATCATCTAACACAAACCATTCAAGAAAATCGACAGACCTCTTTAATTCTGTCAAATTGCCTTCAAATCATTCTTCCCTATTGTCAAAAAACCGTTGAGCATCAACTCGCAACCTATCGCATCATTCAGCATGCACATGAGACCGTTGCTTGTTCTATCATTGATAACCTCATGCACGCTACTGTTGAAACACAACGAAGTCGAGAAATCACTAGCGTTCCATTCCATAAACCAACAGAATTTTTAAGAACACCTATGTCATTAAATGATACAATGCATTTAATGAGAAACGTATTTTGCGATTATATTGAACATCATAAGAACATTTATATGGAACCTAGTGATTTAGAGAAGTTGAGGAGAATAAGACAATAAAGTAAAAACCACCGGATTATCCGGTGGTTATTTACTGTAATATTATAATTTCAACTAAATTTTCCATTCTATATAGTTAAACTTTTTTTCTTGTAATTTTTTCTTTTTCAATTCTTCTTCGAGCATAGGAATTAAATATTTTTTTATTGTTATTTTTCTAGGACTAATAAAATAATGTGCTAGTTTTTCTTTAATTATGACTAATAAAACTATTAAAAGATAAAAAATACATATATAAAAAAGTATAAGTTCTAGTAAACTAACTGTATTAATTTTTTGAGGTATTGCTATAACAAGACCACGTTCAGTACTTATATTTCCTTGAAATTTTAAGAAAGAAATAAATTTTTCAGCTAAATTATTTATCTTAGTAATTAATGCGGGGATTTGCTGTAGTTGATCTAGTATTAGTAACCTTATATCTTCTCGGAAAAACAAAAAAACAGAACTTATAAATGATGACAAAGTAAAAACTTTCCCCCATTTTATTCCAAAATCTTTAAAAGCCTGCTTATTAAATGAAGACGAATTATATTTAAAGAGAATCTTTTCTAATTGTTGTATTTTAAGATTTTTAATTACTTTTTTTACTTGTTCAAACTCTTCAAAAGTTACTTCCTTTTTGTTTTCTTCAGAAATACATTTACGAGTTAATATAGGTTTATCATCTATAATACAATTTATAACTTCTTCCCTATATTTCAGATAAGTCCACAATTTTTGTTCTAGGTCTAAATTATTATAGAATACATAATTAATAGTGAAATCATAAGTATATAAATGGGAACTTATCCCAATTGTGATATAAACTGAAATTAATAGTACAACTGAAGCAACAAAACCCACTATTAGAAATGAATTTAAATATGTTCGTACTGAATTTAACCCTACTGTAAGAAGAAGATTCAAAATAATACTAAAAAAAGAAAGATTAAATTTACCCATATAATGATTACTTGATTGAATTTTTTTGTATAATGTTTCATCATCCTCAAAGTACATCTCAACCTCTATATTTTCTTTGCTGAAAATCGCAATTATACAAAAAATACAGCCTAATATTAAAGGAATAAGATTATTATAATTATACAGAAAGTGATTTACAATGAAACTATATATAACTAAAATAAACATTGCTCCTATTGGGAAGCTATTAGCTGAATCAAAAAAACGGTCAAATAATTCTTCTCTCCTCTCAACCGAATTAAATAAATCAATTATTTTCTTTAAATTTTTCAAACTATCATTCCTTCCAAAAATTTTAAACTCTAAACTAAATCTGCAATAATTTAATAATTAAACTATTACAGTATTTTCTTATTTCTCATATTACAAATAATTCCCATATTCCCATTTAGAACTTCATTTTTCTCATTTTAATCTCAACCTCATACCCATTTAGTCGTGCTACATCAACTAAACTTAAAATAGTTGGATTATGATGACCACTCTCTATTCGATTTAGCAAAGTTCTGATAATCCTGTTTTTCTCTGCACACTGTTCTTGATTCAATCCCTGTTCGAGTCGCATTTTAATAATACTTAGTGCAACTTTTTGAAGCGTTACTTCGTTTAACAGATCCTTCTCAAAATCAGGATACTTTGAAGACAACATCGTGAATATTTTGTTCAAAGAAGAAGTCACTGCCATCCACCCCCTCAGTTACATCAGATAAAGGAATTCTTAAGTACCACTCCCCATCTCGCTGGAATCCCCATTGCTCTAGTACTTCTGGTGTTACACCATCGTCTTGCAGGATTTTCATTACCGCAGCGAGTCGGATCATTTCATTGTATTCGTAGTTTTCTAACTGCCTTGCCATATCCATCGTAATCTTAAATTTCTTTCCCAATTTGAACACCTCCATTTTTTTAATTGTAACATATATGTTACTGTAACATATATGTTACTTTTTGCTTTTTTATAGTACTTTTTTGCTTAAATAAAGTTTATATAAACATTCAATAATGAACATCAGAAAACAGGACATTATTGTATATAAATTTCTCAATAAAAATTTTCCTCATCAGTATGTTTTACTCTTAATAACAGTATTTATAGCATTTTTACTAAATTCTATATAATTAATAATCTTATTAAAACAATTACCTTAAAAAATGTCGGCAACTTTTCTGTGTATTTAATATATGTACTCTTTTATATTCTTTTTGGTAGAAATATACAGTAAAAGTTGGTTTTTAGGAATTAATCCTATAAAAATAGTCGATTTTATTTTTCGATTTTTTGCCCTTAAAAACAAAAAAAGGAATTAAGTAAAGATCACTTTACTTAATTCCAAATCAGCTTTATTATCGCATTTTCGTAACATTACCTATATATTGAATAAATCATGTAGATAATTATTTTTTAACATATTTAGATTAAAAACATTAACAATATGGCCAAAAGCTTCAGATAAAGGTAAATGCGCTGTTTTCCACCCTTGTCCGTCAGTTACCCAGACGAATTCAACATCATCTTTAGATTGAACAACAAATTGGCTTAGCTCTGTAAATTCGCCTGCTACAGCTTTTAATTTACTGCCTCCACCGCCATAATAATTTGTTTCTATCAACCAAAGTTTATTATTTTTTTCTGAATATACAGCAACATCGAACCGTCTTTCAGATTTATCAACTGGTACTTCGATGTTCCATTTCTCTTTAATATATGCTGCAGTTGCTTGAGCCTTCCATTCAAGACCAAGTTCACTAGCTAACTTAGAAACATGACGTTCTAGAATACCTTCCATGGTAGTTCCACTACGATTCTTTCTAGCATTACTATCTAGACCAGCCTCTACTCCATAAACATAATCGACTAATGAACGTTTCGCCTTATTTTGAAGGAAATCTAACAGACCAGAATCTTCAGCAAAAATAACATAATCTTCGATACGTTCCGTATCAATTTTAGAAAAGTCTAAACGTTCGAATGACATATCATCATTGTCATCGATTGATAAAATATCTAACACTTTATCTCGACTAGCAATGAGGCTAGGAATAGCTTTAATTAGATTTGGTTGTTGCTCAAATAATCTGAGAGTTTCTTCATAAATATTCTCTTTTCCAATCAAATAATTTAATGTATTCAATTCAAGTTCATATTGCTTTGTTTCGCGTTCTACTTTATCCCAATTAACGTAGTATTCTGGTGTTCTATTCGTAATTGACAGAGTGGTTAAAAACCGGTTTAATCTTTCATCTGATGTCAAAGTTTGATATTCATTTAGTTTCATTATTTTTTCTCCAATGGTAGCGGTAATCCCATTACGTCAAAAGGGATATAATTGTAATAATATTTGCAACCAACACTAATAATATAATCAAGTACGTCTTTATATTTATCTTGTCCAAACCATTTTTTGTCTAATAAATAGCTATAAGAGACTTCTTTATTCAGTGGTGCAAATAATTTTTTATATTGTTTTAATTTAAAATCACATGTTTGTAGTTTCTCATCAACACTACCAGATCTATTTTGTGTCTTCTTTTCAATTATATAAACGGTATTTTTATTAATAACAAAGATAGCATCATCCGGTAATAATTTCGAAGAAATTATTTTGGTATAATCGTAATTCTCTATTTCGTCGAAATATCTATACAATCCATCCTTTTGAAAGATTTGACCAATCTCTTCTCCAGAATATAGAATCTTCCATCGTTTCGGTTTTAGACGAAGTTTTTTCCCTTTTATAACTTCACCATTTTTCCTTCTAGTATTATAATCAATATTTTCAATTTTATACCCATTTAGTCCTTCTAATAATGTAGGAAAATCTGTTTCTAATTCGAAAGCAAGTCCTGTTTTTGTATTTGCTCCTCCAACTCCACCTTTTATCATTCAATACGCTCCAATCTTTTCTTTGCAATTTCTAAATATTCTTCTTCTGCATCAATACCGATGAATTTTCTGCCCAGTCTTTTAGCAACAACACCGGTAGTTCCACTACCCACAAAAGGATCAAGTATCATATCCCCTTCTTGAGTTGAGGCAAGTATTATTCTTTCTAAGAGATATTCTGGTTTTTGGGTTGGATGCTTACCTGCCCACTTTTCAGACTTAGGAGTTAAACTACCCGTCCAAACGTCTTTCATTTGCTTTCCATTATTTAATTCTTTCATGAGTGGATAATTATAATAATGGCGCGCTTTTTTATCATTTTTTCGTGCCCATAAAATCGTTTCAGTGGAATGTGTAAAATAACGACATGAAAGATTTGGTGCAGGATTTGTCTTTTGCCAGGTAATATTGTTTAATATCTTAAAGCCTTCTTGTTCGAGAGCCATTCCTACAGAATAAATATTATGAAAGCTCCCTGATATCCAGATAGTTCCATTAGGCTTTAACACTCTCTTCATCATTTTGATCCATTTTCTATTAAAGGTATGCTTTTCTTGTAGAGTTTCTTTTTTGTCCCACTTACCCTTGTTAACTGAAACCATTTTTCCACCACTATTTGAAAAGCCATCATTGCTTAAAAAATACGGAGGATCCGCAAAAATCATATCAACCGATTCTTTTGGGATAGTTCGCATTAATTTAAAGGTATCACCAAGTAATAACTTCGAATTATTATCATCGCTATAGTAAATATGTTTCTTCATCGATTAATTTTTCCTTATTGATAGTTTCGAATAATTAATTCATTGATTTTTCCTCGTTTAGATGCATCTGAATTAATCATTCTAGTCGCGTTTACGACAGTAATATTCACACCTTCAACATTCTCATACAACTCTCTAATGGCACCCACGTCTGAATTTGAGAGCATAACTTTAACACCTTTTTGTGTAAGCTTAACAAATACATCTCTCAATCTAATTTGTTCTTCTGTTCCAAATCCTTCATGAGTATATGAAGTAAATGCGCTAGTTGCTGAAACTGGTGCATACGGTGGATCGAAATAAACAAAATCTCCCGCCTTAGCACTTTCAACACATTTCTCGAAATCTCCATTCAAAATGATTATTTCATTCTTATTTAAATATTTACTTATATCAATAATTAATTCAGCATCCAAAATTTTAGGATTCTTATATCTTCCATAAGGAACATTGAACTGATTCTTAGAGTTAACACGGTAAAGTCCATTAAAATTAACACGAAGCATATACATTAATCGTGCTGCTCTCTCTACCTCAGACATTTGATGAATCTTATCTGTACGGTCAAACTCTCTAATTTTTAAATAATATTCTTTACCACTTTTCTCATTATTGAGTTGGTGTTCATGGAGTAAAGCAATTAACTCATCTGGATTATTTTTAATTGCCTTATAGGCATAAACTAATTCCGTATTGAAGTCATTGATGACTGCTTTCGTTGGTTGTACTTCAAACAAAAGCGCTCCTCCACCGACGAATGGTTCAAAATAAGTTCCATATTTCTTTGGCATTAATCTTGTCAACTCGGGTAATAGCTGACGTTTTCCACCTGTCCATTTTGTAAAAGGCTTTAACCTTGCTAATTTTTCAGGCATGATATCACACTTCCTTATTATATTTTTACTACTTAATTATACCAGTAGCGTTATTTATAAGCGAATAGTTTAAAAAAAAGAACTTGCAAATATTTCTGCAAGTTCTTCCTATACTACATTCTTGATTGTCTAAAGGATTTAAAATCCTCTTTCTTTACAAAGTTCGTTGATTTCTCTCCAATTCATACCTCTCATAAAATTGGCTGCCTCATTTATATTTCTTCCAGAAAATAACATTTCATAAATACCCAGCCGTTTAATTTTTCGTCCCAATTTCGTACCGGGATAATTTTCTTCTGCAACCATGGCCATATATAAAGTTGTAAACAACTTATCTACATCTAAAATATCTTCCGATCTATAAGTTTGGGCGATATTAGTAATTTTCTGTAAAATTTGTTCATCAATACTCTTTCCTGTGATGTCATAAATTGAGACAAAATCTTTGTATACTTTATCTTTTCCATAACCATTTGCTAAATGATACAATTCCTCAAAATAATGTGTATCTAACGGTGGTGTAGCTTTTTCATTTTCATCAACTAGATATACACACCAATTATCAATTCTACCTCTTCCATATTTTAAATATGTACCATCACTAAAATCTTTAACAATATTCATCTATTTCCCCCAAGAATAATATTTCTCAATTGAACTGATGATAAAATCTCTCAAATCATTTTGACCTTTTGCTCCTGAATGAAAATCGTCAGAAACAAAGTCTTTTTTATTTTCTATCAAGTTCTTTTTAACCATTTCAAATACACCTTTGAAAAATTCTTCGTCTAATTGTTTTCTTTCCATCCCAAGGTTATATATTTTAGGGAATGCTTTCATTAGACCCAAATAGCCCGTTGTTTTAGTCAAAATATATTTATCTGATTCCCATTGTTTAGAAAAAGTAGATTTCACCGCATTAAAATAGTTTTTCATTATTTTTAAAATGATATCATCTTTTTCATTAATAAATAGCTTCCTAAATACTAAACCTTCTGGTTCTTCCAGATCCTCTCCATTTTTAATAGCTATCATATCTTTTTGAGGATTTTTAGAAATTAAGTCAACTAAACCTTTTACAAAACTTCCTTGAGATAGCGTACTTCCTTCACTTTCTTTTTTACCTAACATTTTTAACTTTTTATAGAAAGGATATTCTTCTTGAGAATTCATTATTCTAGCAATATAATGACACGTCTTTAATGGGCTCCTTTCCGTGCTAAGGTCAAACAGATCATAAATGAGTGACTTGTCTACTTTAGCCTGATTACTATTTATCGTCGAGAAAATATATGCTTTTTCTTCTTCAGTTAAATCAAACATTAGAACAACAAGTAATTCACATTCAAAACCTGAATTTAAGTTTGCAGCTTTAATTCCTTTAACTCTGTGCTGCCCATCAAGTATTTCAAAAAGATCCGGTTCATATTTATATATAATAGTATCATTATTCTCATTAAGTTTAACTCTCGAAGATTCTACTGAAAGTATAATAGGTGTAGGAAATGCTGCATCTGGATCTTTACAATAAGCTTCTATTTCTGAAATTCTTTTCTGAGAAGGATCTCTTTGTATTCCTTTTTCTTGATTTCTACTTCTAACATGAAAAGTCTTAATCAGATCATTAGAATTCATTTTTCCAACATAAAAAGTTCCAACGGGTTGCGTAATTTCTATTACTTTAATCTCTCTTTCCATTATAATTTAACCTCACTTCCATCATCTGTCACAAAACTATCTGCTTCTTTTACTTTGATATTTAATTGCTCCATATTATTAGTTTCATCTTCATTATATTCAAGATATTGTTCTGGGTAATGAGTTAACCTATTGATGCAAAAATAATAAAGACTTATATAAAAAGCAAAAAGAGAAATTATTAATTGTAAAATAACATATCCTTTGAAAACTCCTGAATAAAATATTATGGAAGAAATAATTATTAAAATGCTAAAAGCATATATACTATGAAGAAAATTTTCAACGGAATATTTATTAATTATTGGTAATAATTTTCTTTCCTCAACTATTTTGAACTGTTCCATAAATTCTTTTTTTCTACTTTCACTAAAAAACGAAATAATTATATCCGTTGTAGTTGGAATTAAAAGTGTAATAGAGAAAAGATACAAAATTCCTTGATCAAAATTTTCTTTAATTTCACCAGTATGCAATAGGTCAATTATAGTCGGGAAAAAAGCAGTTGATATAGTTAATAATGACCATACTATAATTAGATTATCTTGAGTTATCATTACTAACGGTAATGCTAATAAATTAGGTTTCTCTTTTTTATTTTCGGACATAACAGTATTTTGCCTCCTCATTATTTTATTAAACATACAAATTGCTTTTCAGTTAATAACTGAAATTTTAGTAGTGCATATAATTAAAATCATTACTAAATAATTCCTATTTCTTGCCTCTTGTTATTTTGAAGATATCTTTAGTTATATATTTTTATACTTCACTAATCAATTATATAGAATGTCTTGTACTACATTAAAATAGAATTAAAATAACAACCTCCTCAATGAATTTTTTTGTCTTACTATTAAGAGCAAATTCTTTCCTCCTCCCTTTATTTTACAGAATAGTACTAATTTTATATTTTTCTGAAATAATATTTTTACTTCTAATATCAGTAATCGTTTTCCCAAAATTATCAATAATTAATCGAAAATTATAAATTGTACACTTAAAAATTCTGTCTTAATTCACATTATAACTTAACTTTAGCACAGTAGAAATAGTAATTTAAAATTTTATGATAAATATTAACATCTACAGTTATGATTAATTTACTACTATATGAAAATGAAGCATTCTTACCTCGCTAAACTGTTTGGACTCAAAGTCAATCCAGAGAAGTATAATTTAACAAAAAAGAACGTCTCATTTGAGACGTTCTGTACATCTAATTATATAAATCTTCCCTCATTAATTTGTGGATAAAGAGTTGCCCTCTTAAACTCTATTTCATCTTTAAAAATAAGCTTCACAACTCCTATTCCTAATTCAGATGATAATTCTTCATTAAGAGTGATATCGATGCCTTCAGAAGATTGATTAAATATCAATGGGGTTGAAGTAAATAAGTCAACTACTTCCGTAACAGCAGAAAATTTGCCACCTAATCTTAGTAAACCATTAAGTGGTCGAATAAAGTTAACAATATAAGCTATATTTTCCCGCTCAATCGAAATGCATAAATCATTTGCTCTATGAATTTTCGTTGGAGTATTTCTACCATATACTACTTCGCTATAGATATCTAACCATTGCCCTACACTTTTTAGAATTGAAAGTGTACTATTTGGAATCTTACCGTTAGCATCGGGATTAACATTCAATAATAAATTTCCTTTTTTAGAGATTATCTCGATTAAGGTACGTATAACTTGTTGTGGAGTCATTAAATAAGGTTGAATTTGTTCCTCATTAATGTATCCCCAACTTAAACGATTTAAAGTCATACATGATTCCCAATACGCATCTTTACCGCCACCAATTTTTTCTTCAGGAGTGATAAAGTCTTCTGCTAATCTAGACCGATTGTTAATGATGATTTGAGGTTGTAACTGTCGAACCATATCATTCATGGCTATGGAATCCCACCCTTTAGCATCTATCATGGGGCGAGGAATATCATACCAAAGTACATCAATCTTACCGTAATTTGTCATGAGCTCTCGTAGCATTCCTTTAATATAATCTGTAAACCTCTTGTTTGCATCTTCATCTATCATGCAAGAATAGGCATCATCGTGATTCCAATCCATTAAAGAAAAATACAAACCAATACGCAATCCGTATTTACGACAATATTTTACAAAATACTTTACAACATCAATTCTACTTCCATAATTAGTTGAATTAAATTCATTTACACTCGATTTCCATAAAGAAAAACCCTCATGATGTCTTGTAGTGAGCACAACATATTTCATTCCTGTTTTATAGGCTAATTTCACCCATGATTCAATGGCCTCCTCAGAAATATTAAACCCATTTGCAAGTTGATTATACTCTTCTCGTTTAATATTTTGATTCCCTTTACTCCATTCATGATCAGCTTTAACACTATACAATCCAACATGAATAAACATTCCAAATCTTGCGTCTAACCACCAATCAATCCTTTCTGGAAGAGTCTTTAATCTATTGTTTTCATACTCCTCAAAGTTCATGACCTGTCCTACCTTAACTTATAACCTGATGTTCTAAAAGAGCTGCTTCTATTTCTTCAGCTTTTAAAACATTTTTTACACCGATTATAATTACTTCATCTGCAAATTTTTCTAACTTACTAGCAAATACTAACGGGCAAAGAATAACATCATAGTTTCGTCCAATTGATTCTGCATCCCCTAAACTTGCATGGTCAATTGTAGCATTCGAATTATGTTTCTTTAAAACTTCAGTAGTCTTCAACTTCATTATCAGACTACTTCCAACACCGTTTCCACAACATACTAATATTTTCATAAAATACACTCCTAAATATTATCGTAATAACCCTCTTTGTGTTTCGTATAGTGTCGAATATGGATAAAAATGAGAAGCACTGTAAATAATGCTAATACTACATATGGGTTAAATAGATATGTTAAGTATAATAACGGTGCAATCATTAAGTTATTATCCCCCATTGCAGGCCAAGCCACTAATTCATATCCAGAAACACCGTGAATCCAAAGTAGCATCACAAGTGATACCATTACTTGAATAAATCCACTGATGAAAGGAATTAGCATCGCTGCCTTTCTACCACCTTTGTTATTCGCAAATACAGCAAGTGTTGCATTATCGAAGAATAAAGGAATAAATCCTGGTACCAAGAACAATGGTGAATTGAAGATTAACAATAGAGCCATTGCTACAATTTGACCAAGGAATCCAAATACAAATCCAAACATCGTCACATTTGGATGAGCATAGTTAAATGTAACTGCACAGTCTACTGCTGGAATAGAGTTTTTGAGGAATTTTTGTTTAATTCCTTCAAATGCTGCCGTTAATTCAGATACGAATAGTGCAACCCCTTGTCGAAGAATAAACATATATACTGAGAACATCAAGCAGCTTTTCAATACATATGCCCATAATGCCATACCACTATTCTTAAAGCCTGCGTCCACTTTTGCTAATGTTTCTGGTCCAACCATAAACATAATAGGTCCAATAAATAAAGTAAGTAATACTGCTATTGATACGATGTTATCACTAAAGATTGACAATGCTCCTGGCAATTTAATCTTTGCAATATCCTCATCTTTACTACCGATTTTTCCAGCAAACTTATCTGTAATTAAAATACCAAACATTTGTTGGTGAGCTACCGCAAAGCCAGCATTATCTGTAAGATCCTTTGTAGCTTCAACCGTTAAGTTAGATGCAATTGATGTAAAAATACCAATAAATAAACCAACTAAGAATGTGTACGTGAAGTTTCTTGTTTCTGGTGCAACAAGATAAATCATGAACGTCCACATTGTTGAATATCCTTGAAGTACATGCCCTGTAGTATATACCGTTCTACATTTTGTATACTTATTAAAGTAAACTAAAATCATGTTAACAAAGAACGAAACAATAAATGCAGTCATAGTCCACATTACTGCCCCTGGAATTGAATAAACTCCTGTATCACCATAAAGTTGACCAAGCATAAAATAAGTGTCTACTACACCAATTTTTCTATCAAATTTTAAACCAATACTTTCAATAATTGGACGGAAAGTTTGAACTAAACCTCCTGAACCAGCAGTTAAAATTAAGAAACCAATGGCCGTTTTGATAAAACTTGATAATGCTTCATACCATCTTTTCTTTAAAAGAATTGCACCGACAAAAGACAGCATACCGATAAAATAAGCGGGTTGAGTTAAAAAGTTCTTTGATATCGATTGAAATACCTGCATTAAAATTTCCATGTCAATTCTCCTTTATGTTTTTAAGAAAGATGTGAGTTAAAACAAATATAATTCACCTCCATTAAAAAATTTCACATCTTTTAGTAGTAATATAATGCCTAAAACTAAATTAAAAACTTAAATACAACAATTTTAAATAATGCGTATAAAACATAAAGAAAACCCTTACATAAATAATGCTGTAAATAGTTTTAAAAATCAATAATAAAACCGTGAATAATTAGTGAATATACAATCTTTTATAGGTTTATATCCTACATATATATAATTAATCTAAATAAGTTAAATAATTAGCAGATAATTAATAATTCTATTCTTTTGTTGCATTGTTAAGTACATTTTTGGTAAATACACTATTTATAATGTTAAAAAAACATGGTATTATTTTTGTGAAACAATGAATAAAGAGGCGTAATTATGGAACCTAAAATAACAACGGAGCAACTATTAATTATTGGAAACGGCTTTGATTTAGCATGCGGATTAAAGTCAAAATACAAAGATTTTTTTGATTCAATTCCCGAAAAAACATATCGCGATAATTTTTGGTATTATATTTTAGATTGTTTACGACATCGTAAATTATTAGAATCTGAAAATTGGGCAGATATAGAATTACAAATTTTTAATCAATTAAAAAATATAGAGATACTTTATAAAGACAATTTCATCCACCATTTAGATGAAGACTCTGATTATGATTATATTGGGTATATTACTAACTATTTTAAACAACATCGACAGGAGATAAGAATAGATTCAGTAACCCCAGAATCCTTAGAGATAACATATTTGGGGTTAGTCGTTACAAAAAAGCAAGGTACTGCTATCCCTAAGACCATCGAAAAAGCTTTAAGTTTTTTATTTGATCATCTAGAGAGACTTGAACAGAATTTTTGTGTTTTCTTATCTGACCAAATTAACAAAGAAAAAGATATGATGTTTTCTAAAACTATCTCTCAAAATGATTTTGAATCTGAATATAATAATTATTTTACATGCTCTATAAAGTTATTAAATCATATTCTAAAAGCTTATCATCCAAATAAATATAAAATGTTTAAT
>JUUF01000171.1 GCA_001058355.1 Carnobacterium maltaromaticum | reverse complement strand
TTAATTTATCATAACTGATAGGCAATTTCAACTAAAATGACGCTATTTTCAGTAAGAATTTTTTATGAAAAAACTTCAAATAAAATGTTTACAGAAATGCTTTTTCAAACATAAAAGAAGACCTCGGCGAACTCACCAAAGTCTTCTTTTTGAATTTGTTTACTATATTATAGTAGAAACTAGTTCTCGAAATCCTCGAGCCACTCTTTTTTGATGTTCTTTTCAAGGTTTTGTTGACATTTATCTTCTTCCATTTTTGGCATCATAATAAACGCATCTCCAAAACTATCTAAATCATACTCATCATTGACTAGTTCCTCTTTCAATGTTTCAGGAACTTCGAGTTTTTCTTTTTTGAGGAAATCTTCCTTTTTGAGACGAATAGACATATCTATTCTCCTTTCGCCAAACGGTCTTGAAATACTTTTATCTTTTCTAATAATACAGCATTTTTATTCAGTCTGGCAAATGCGGCAGCGTCTCGGGATAATTCCTCTACTTCATTTTTATCAAATTTGTTTTCATAAGCATTTTCAGCTAGTAAATATTTGATTCGCGCTAAGTAGTAAGTAACATGATTCTCCCCACAAATCGTTACCCCTCGGCGTAATAACACATCACTTGTATCATATTCCTTAATCGTCGCATAAAATGTTGCTGCGTAATATAGGACTGTTAGGACACGACAAACATCTTCTACAGATTCGATGGTATATGAATCAATTTGGTGAATAGCTTTTTCAAAGAAGTATTCTGCCTTATCATAATCGGCTTGATTCATATAAATAAGTCCAATTCCGGTATATGCTAAAAAGATATACTTATTATCTACGTCTGAATGATCCGCTAATAATTGATTAAAATAGAAGAAACTATCTGCATCATCTTTGTTCATTAAGGTTTGTGTGAAACCTTTTAAGTATAAATATCGCCACTCTTGTTGAGTTGTCAGATGTGCGACATTAATACTCTTGATGAGCTCTTCTGCTTCTTCGTATTCCATACCCACAATATTGAATTCGATTTTATCAAGTTTTTTATTTAACACTGAGTCTTTAATCGCTACAGATGGAAATAACTCCCCTACGTCCATTTGCAACTTTTTGCAAAGCAAGGTCAATATTTTCATTGAAGGAATTTGACCGTGATTTTCGAATCGACTCAATGTAGCTTGTGTACAAATACCCTCACTCAATTCAATTTGAGATAAACCTAGTTCTTTTCTTCGATTCACAAAAATTTGAATATCCATAAATATCTCCTTTCTTTTATTTAATATATGTCCCCTATATCAAATTTATTATACCTTTATTTATCGATATATCCAAAGGAAAAACTTCATTTTGGTAGACTTTTGTGGGATTTTTTCTCTTTTTCTGAATGAAAATGACGATTATATATTATTTTATATAAGTGTTTTTTATAATTTTGAAAGTTATTTTCATTACAAATAATTTCATAAAAATGCTTGATATAATAATCATTCTAAGCGTTATTCTTTAAAAGTCGATTTTAAAAGCACAAAAAAAGCTTATGACCGAAACGGTCATAAGCTGTCATTTTACTATTCTGCGATTTCAACTACAAGGTAACGATGTGGTTCTTTACCTTCTGAGTGAGTTGAAATGCGTTTGTTTTTACTTAACGCAGCGTGAATTTGTTTTCTTTCATACGCTGGAAGTGGTTCTAAGTAAACAGGTTGTTTTGTTTTTAATACTTTACGAGCTGTTCTTTCCGCAATTTGTTGTAGTGTTTCACTACGGCGTTGACGGTAGTCACCAACATCGACTTGAACTGAAATACGTCCTTTGATGAAGCGGTGTACAGATACTTGCGCAAGTACTTGTAAAGCATTCAAGATTTTACCGTGTTTTCCGATTAAAAGACCTTGTTTGTCTGTGTCGAATACGAAAGTCATGCGGTCACGACGTGCTTCAACTGTTACTGTTGCTTCAGCGCCGTATGTTTTAGCAATGCCTTCTAAGTATTCTTTTGTCACACGAGCAGCTTCTTCTAATTGGTCTACAGTTTCTTCGTAGTCAGCTTCTCCCGCTTCTTCTTCGAAATCATCTTCCTCGAAGTCTTCTTCAGGAACTTCTACAGTTTCTACTGCTTCCACAGTTACTTCTTCTGCTGTTTCAACAACAGGTTCCACAACTTCTTCTACTACTTCTTCGCTAACCATTGTAGCAACTGGTGTTAATTCCACTTCAGCATTTTTTTGACCGAAGCCAAATAATCCTTTTTTACCTTCAGAAATGATTTCCACAAACACTTGGTCTTGCGGTAATCCTAACTGACGTAATCCTTTTTGGATTGCTTTTTCTACTGAAACGTCACTTACTTTAATTGTATTTGTCATCGTAAACTCTCCTACTCTATAAAAATCATTGTTATTATCTCATGATTGAGACATTTCAACAAGAGCTCTATAAGAATTATTTTCCGTGTCTTTTCTTCGCTTTTTCGAGCGCTCTTGCACGACGTTTTTTCTCAGCGGCAATTGCTTTTTGCTCTTCTTGGAATTTAAATGGATTATTTAATAGTAATGTTTGGCCTACCATAAATACGTTTCCGACTACCCAGTAGAGTGATAACGCACTTGATAACCCAAGAGACATAAATAGGATCATTGCTGGCATGACATACATCATAACTTTACCAGCGCCACCAGTATCTTGCATTTTCATTGATAACCATGTTGTGATGTACGTAGTTAATGCTGCTAAGACTGGTAAGATGAAATATGGGTCTGGTTGGTCTAATTGGAACCATAAGAAATGACCTGTTTTCAATACGTCTGTACGACTGATTGCTTGATACAATGCCATCATAACTGGCAATTGAATTAATAATGGTAAACATCCAGCATATTGGTTGATACCTTCACGCTCATATAAAGCGTTCATTTCAGCTTGAAGCATTTCTTGTGTTGCACGGTCGCGTGCTGAATACTTCTCACGTAAAGCTTTAATTTCTGGTTGAAGAATCGCTTGTTTACGCGTGCTTTGGTATTGGAAGTGCATTAAAGGAACCATAATTAAACGAGTAATAATCGTAAAGACGATAATCCCTAATCCATAACTTCCACCTAATAGGTTTGATAACCAGATGATAAATTGAGATAAATTATATAGAACAATTCGATCCCAGAATCCTGTACTAGACTCCGTAATTGGAGAAGTTCCACAGGCCGCTAAAAATAAAGTTAAAACTGCTAATGATAAAATCAATTGGCTTTTTTTCTTCACTGAAAAGTCCCACCTTTTAGAATATTTAATTTTCAACGATTCCTATTTCATAGTAGGAATCTTAATTTTTAGGTAATAATGTAGCTAATTTTAAAACATGCATCATACTGCTTTTCATTTCTTGATAAGACATTTGTACGATGGGTTGACGAGCAATTACGATAAAATCTACATCTTGCGCCAATTGGTCGTCCAGTTCCATTAAAATATGACGGATTCTTCTCTTTAGACGATTACGCGTAACCGCATTTCCAAGTTTTTTGCTGACAGAGATTCCCACACGAAAATGGGATTGGTCTTCCTTATTATATTGATAAATAACGAATTGACGGTTCGCTGTCGATTTGCCTTTATGAAATACCTTTTGAAATTCGCGGTCTTTCTTTACTCGAAACGATTTCTTCATCTACTTGAATCTCTCCAGTCACTCAAATGGTTTTTAAAAAAAAAGACCACTGAGACGTTCAGTGATCTAAGCTGCTAAAACTTTTCTACCTTTACGGCGTCTGCTTGCTAATACTCTACGGCCATTTTTTGTGCTCATACGTTTACGGAATCCGTGAACTTTTTGACGTTTGCGTTTGCTTGGTTGATATGTTCTTTTCATTCGTGTGCACCTCCTACTGTAAATGAAATATCTAGTCTCCCTAGACAGTCTAGTACATTATAAATATAAAATGTTTAAT
>JUUF01000170.1 GCA_001058355.1 Carnobacterium maltaromaticum | reverse complement strand
GAGTGGAAAGAAATGGAAGAGAAAATGCGCAGAGGGGAAGATGTTTTTCCTCTTACCCTAGAGGATTGAAGCTGAATAAGTAGAAATAATTATATTCGAGAGGTAGAAATGAAAATTACAGGAACAAGATCAACAATTACTTTTGATTTAGAGAATGGTTTCCTCTTAAAAGCACAAGGAGAATTGCTGATCAATAAAAAATTTGTTGTTTATAAAGATAGTATGACACAATGGGAGCCCCCTCATGAGAATTTACCGATAACTCAAAGAGAAATAGAAAATATTATTAATACAGCTAAAAATATGGAGAGTAATCAAACTATTCAATTAGACTTTGTATAATTATGTTGTATTCTAAGAGAAATGAATCTCTATACAACGGGTCAGGTTGCCTATCATGGAACCAAGCTTGTAGGTGGAAGCGAGGAAGACGCTCAAATCGCAAACTTTTTAGGGAACCTGATAGGAGGGTATGCGGCCTCCTCAGCAGCCAGCAAGTTTAGTC
>JUUF01000169.1 GCA_001058355.1 Carnobacterium maltaromaticum | reverse complement strand
TATCCGAAAATCGAAACAGTTCAGTTTGATTGGAATACGCTAAAAGTAGTGCCAGTAAGTGTTGGCTTCACTATAGAAAGATATAATTTATCTGTGAGAGGAACTTTTAATGATATTCCTGAAACAAAAATTACGATTGATTTTAGCTTGGACAAAGAAAATGATATACCAATCATGAACAATATAATGACTAACAACAAGCCAGGGATTATTAAAAACGGGACGTTATATAACTACGAGTGAGTATACGATTCTCGGGAATCAAAAGAGGAGATTATGTATGGGACGTACGACATTAAAATGGGAAGATGTAATCCAGTTTGAGGAAGTAAAAGGCTATGGCCAGCAAATTTGGAGAGATGGCGATAAACTTTATTACGTTACTGAAGAAGGAGGAATAGCTCCTCAGCGAGTGGTTTATGA
>JUUF01000168.1 GCA_001058355.1 Carnobacterium maltaromaticum | reverse complement strand
ACAGCTATTATAAAATCCGTTGATTCTTCGAAATCAATAGCTAGTTAAGTGAGTCAACTTCTACTGTTTAAAGTGACTATTAGCTATCTATTTTGAAAATTCCTCAAACCAGTCTGTAATAGCTTTTAGACGTTCTTGACGAAGGTTAGGTAATCCTTGACGAGAAAGTCCGTGGCTAGACTGAGGGAATAGAATCATTTTTGTTGGCACGTTGTTTTTACGCATGGCCATATACATTTGCTCCCCTTGCTCTTGTGGGCAACGTAAGTCACTTTGTCCGTGTAAAACAAGTAATGGCGTCTTCGCATTTTTCGCATGAGCTACTGGTGACATTTCCCATAAGCGTTTAGTGTGGTTAATATCATCCAGTAATTGTTTTTCTACGAAGAATGGGCCGATGTCGCTTGTACCGTAGAAGCTAATCCAGTTGCTGATTGAGCGTTGTGTAACGGCTGCACGGAAACGGTCGGTATGCGTTACGATCCAGTTTGTCATGAATCCGCCGTAACTTCCTCCGGCTACGTATAATTGGTCCGCGTCGACTTCAGGGTGTGTTTCTAAGATGTAGTCTACCCCCATCATTAAGTCGTCGAAATCATGGTTACCGTAATCGCCAAGAATACTCTTCACGAAGTCTTGGCCGTAAGTGTTACTTCCGCGTGGGTTAATCATAATCACGCCGTAACCTTTTGCAGCAAGAGCTTGCATTTCATGGAAGAAACTTTCGCCGTAAGCCACTTGTGGTCCCCCGTGAACATAGAGGATTGCCGCGTGCTTATCTTTTTTTTCTACTGGTGGCATGTACCATCCGTGGATATCCCAGTTGTCGTATCCTTTATAAGTGAAACGTTCAGGCGTTGTAATGATATGTTCAGCTAAGTACGCTTCATTTGGATTATAAAGGTCTGTGATTTCGCCTGTTTTTAAGTTTAAGCGCGCTAATACGCTTGGTACAGTTGTTGTTGAGTACGTGATGAATAACTCGTCTTCAGAGAGGATGGTTGCTCCTGTTAGGTGTAAGAGTTCATCGAAGATTTTTTCCACTCGTCCGTCTAAATACAAACGATAAAGAACAGTTCTCCCTTCAACGCTTGCGCACGCTAAGAAGCTTTCTTCGTCAAACCATTGTGGCGCAACTCCTGTCACAGCTTGTTGGAAATCCGCCACGAGCCAGTCGCCCCATTCCACATCGAGGCCTGAAGTTAAGTTTAAAATATGCCCTTCTGCAGTTGGAGTGCTATCGAAGTTCACGATTAAGTCTGCTTGCGTCACGAATCCGTGCTCCCCTGAACTATATTGTAGGACTGCTCCGTCTTTTGCATCTAAGACATAGCGATAAGACTCATCTGTTCCAGCTTCAAGAATTGGATGAATGTCGCCTGTTGTAACGTCCACGTAGCACGCTTCTGCACTGTCTAATGTCCAGCGAACATTTGATAAATCGCGGTCCACTACAAGCGTTGTGCCATTATGCAATACATCGCGAAGTCCGATGGATTCTTTTGATTCGAATAGTGTTGTCACTTCTTTTGTAACAACGTCCACTTTTTTGATTTGTGTCACTTCCTCGTTTGGTAAGAATGTTCCGCCGTCAAAACGGTACGTTGTTTTTTCAACGATGATTGGTTGAGGGAATTCCTCTTTCTTCTCTTCTTCCTCTGGTTTTGTAGTTTGGAATACGATAGACTTGCTATCTTTTGCCCATACGTAGCCAGACACGCCTTTTTTCTCTTCTGTTAAGGCGATTGCTTTCCCGCCTTGTACCGATTGGATTTTTAGTTGAGGCGTCTTTTCTTCCCCCGCATTGCTGATGAAGCTAATCCATTTCCCGTCTGGAGAGACTTTAAGCGATGAATTCACCGTTCCTTCGTCTCCATACGCTACGTTTCCGTCAGCAGTGTACTTATAGATTGCTGTCTCGTACGTATTTTTCTTTTCGTTCATTTTTGTTTCTGTAAAAAAGAAAGCATCTCCTGCGACAACAGGTTGCCCTACATTTTTCAACTCGAATAAATCTTTTTGTTCGATTTTCTTCATTCAAATCACTCCTTTTCAGTGTGTACCTTTCTAGTCTACTCTGATATGAAAAGTTTTGCAACGTCAAAAAAGCGTGACACTAGGAATTCTAGTCTCACGCTTTGTGTTAGTTATGAATTAAGCTTCTTCTTTTTTACGAGAAGTCGCAACAAGGCCTAATGAAGCTAAAATGCTAAGAGCCGCCGCATTGAAGATTGCAAACTCATCCGTTGTTCCCGTATTTGGTAATTCTGTTTGAGTTGTTTTCTCAACAGCTGGTGCTACAACAGTTTGCCGTGGAGCTTCTTGTTTGGGCTCCGCTGGTTTAGCTGGATCAATTGGTTCAGCTGGGGTAGCAGGTTCTTCAGGTTGCGCAGGATTTTCAGGTTTCGTCGGTTCCTCAGGTTTAACGGGATCCACTGGAGCCGGAGTCACTGTTGCTGTGTAGCTTGCTTTTGCAACTGTGCCATTCATATCCACACGTTGAATCGTTACCGCTGGCGTTTCGCCTGTAAAGCTCGCTTCCGGAACAAAGGTAATCGTTCCGTCCGCTGCTACGGTAAATGTTCCAACGCCCGCAATGACTTTCTCAGTCGTTCCATCTTCGAAGGTAGCTGGTACGCTATCATCTAGCGGTACTTCTGCATCCCCTTCTATAAAGGTTGGCTTAGCAGTTTGTGTCTTCCCTTGAACGTCCGTTGAAGTTACGTCTTCTCCGGTTGGCGTTAC
>JUUF01000167.1 GCA_001058355.1 Carnobacterium maltaromaticum | reverse complement strand
CTTTTTGGGGTCAGTCCCCATTCGAGCTGTCAGCTTTTGTAGTTTCTGTAGTTTATTCTTAGCGAATAACTTCCTCAGTTTCTTTGTCGAAGAAGTGAGATTTGTTTAAGTCGAATGCTAATTCAACTGTTTCGCCTGGGTTGTGGAAGTCACGAGCATCCACTTTAGATACGAATTCAGTATCGTCAACACGAGTGTAAAGCATTGTTTCTGCACCAAGTAATTCTGATACAACAACTTCTGATTTCACTGTTGCTGCTGGATAAGTATCGATAGCGATTTGAGCACCTTTGATATCTTCTGGACGGATACCGAAGATTAAATCTTTTCCGTTGTAACCTTTGTCTTCA
Organism: Carnobacterium maltaromaticum; assembly: GCA_001058355.1. Taxonomy (GTDB): domain Bacteria; phylum Bacillota; class Bacilli; order Lactobacillales; family Aerococcaceae; genus Granulicatella. The sequence goes on along the minus strand of JUUF01000167.1, from coordinate 4,183 downwards.
AGAAGTTTTCTCTTCGCTTCAGGTAATTGTAATGATAAACCTTTACCATTTGAAATCACGCCATCTTGTAATGTTACATTGAAGAAGTTCATTGCTGGTGATCCGATGAATCCAGCTACGAATACGTTGTTAGGAGTGTTGTACACTTCTTGTGGAGTACCGATTTGTTGTACGAAACCATCTTTCATGATAACGATACGGTCAGCCATTGTCATCGCTTCTGTTTGGTCGTGAGTTACGTAAATTGTTGTTGTTTCTAAACGACGGTGTAATTTCGCAATTTCAGCACGCATCGCAACACGTAATTTAGCATCTAAGTTAGAAAGAGGTTCGTCCATTAAGAATACTTTCGCATCACGAACGATCGCACGTCCTAAAGCCACACGTTGACGTTGACCACCAGATAAAGCAGCTGGTTTACGTTCTAAGTATTGAGCTAAGCCTAAGATTTCTGCTGCGTTTTTAACACGTTTGTCAATTTCAGCTTTGTCGTATTTACGTAATTTCAAACCGAATGCCATGTTGTCATATACGCTCATGTGAGGATATAGGGCATAGTTTTGGAATACCATCGCGATATCACGATCTTTTGGAGCTACGTCGTTCATTACAACGTCGCCAATTTTTAATTCTCCTTCAGAAATATCTTCAAGACCAGCGATCATACGAAGAGTTGTTGATTTACCGCATCCTGAAGGGCCTACGAATACGATGAACTCGCGGTCTTTGATGTGTAAGTTAAAGTCTGTTACGGAATAGTTTTCCGCGTTGTCATATTTTTTGTGAATATGATTTAATTGCATTTCTACCATTAGGATTTCCCCCTATAATTTGTTTTACAGTAACAGTTTACGATTTTTAGGGAAAAAGAGATAGAGGAAGGTTGCACAAAAACGACTGTAAAAATTGTGCACTTTGCCCAAAAAGTGCACAATTTTTAAAATTTGGACGTAACTTATAATAAAGAAGTAAAAAAGTATTGAGAAGGATGCAACACGTGGCAAACAATGTTATGATAGGGGTTAGAAACTTACATGAAAAAGGTGATGAAATGGAAAGAAAACGTGGATTTGAAATCGTATCTGCTTATGAAGGAAAAGGAATCAATGTTCCAAAACGTTCGACAAAACATTCAGCAGGATATGACTTCGAAGCTGCCGAAGATATCGTATTACCAAGCATTTGGAAAATGCTTTTCAAATTTGCAGCCACTCAATTAAAACAATGGATTTATACAACAGATAAAGAAACAGTGGAAGCGGAACTTGCAAAAGAGCAAAAAGTCTTAAAACCAGTGCTTGTTCCAACGGGAATTAAGTCTTATATGCAAGAAGATGAGTACTTACAATTGGCGAACCGCTCAAGTAACCCATTGAAACACTTCCTTGTCTTACCAAACGGTGTTGGAATCGTGGATAGCGACTACTACAACAACCCTGACAATGAAGGGCATATTTACTTCCAATTATTAAACTTCGGATTATTCGATAAAGAAATTAAAAAAGGCGATCGTATCGGCCAAGGAATCTTCCTACCGTTCTTAAAAGCGGATGCGGATGAAGAAAACGATATGAATGAACGTACAGGCGGCTTTGGTTCTTCTGGCGTTCGTTAGAAAGGAGCCAAAATGGCAAAAGCAGCCACAAGTTTTGTATGTAGAGAGTGTGGATATAATTCACCAAAATATTTAGGGAAATGCCCAAACTGCGGGAACTGGTCTACGATGGAAGAGTTCAAGGAAACGACGAGCAATGCGAAACGTCCTTCCTTAGTGCAACATTCAGAAGAAGCACATAAGACAAAACCAATGCGTCTTGATCAAGTAGCGTATGAGCGTGTGAATCGTGTGAAGACATCGATTAGCGAACTCGACCGCGTGCTTGGAGGCGGCGTGGTGCCTGGTTCTCTTGTATTGATTGGTGGAGACCCAGGGATTGGGAAATCGACTTTATTATTACAAGTGTCTAGTGAATTACAACAAACACAAGGAACGGTTCTCTATGTCTCGGGAGAAGAAAGTGCGTCTCAAATTAAAATGCGTGCGGAGCGTCTCGGGATGCAAGCAGACGGATTTTATATTTACGCTGAAACAAACCTAGAAGATATCGTTGCGCAAGTAGAAGCATTGAAACCAGACTATGTCATTATCGACTCGATTCAAACGATGACACATCCGCAAGCAAATGGGGTTGCAGGAAGCGTGTCTCATGTTCGTGAGGCGACAGCTACATTGATGCGACTAGCAAAGCTCAATCAGATTGCCATCTTTATCGTAGGTCACGTGACAAAAGAAGGAGCATTAGCAGGGCCACGTATGTTGGAACATATGGTGGATACCGTTCTTTATTTCGAAGGGGATAAACATCATAGCTTCCGCGTGCTTCGTTCCGTGAAAAACCGTTTTGGATCCACCAACGAGATCGGCGTTTTCGAAATGCATCAAGAAGGGCTGAACGAAGTAACGAACCCTTCCGAAGTCTTTTTAGAAGAACGTCTGGCTGGCGCAACAGGTTCGGCAATCGTCGTATCTCTTGAAGGAACAAGGCCAATTTTAACCGAGGTGCAATGTTTATTGTCACCAACGGCCTTTGGAAATGCACGCCGTACGACAAGTGGTCTGGACTATAATCGTGTAGCGCTCTTGATGGCAGTTCTTGAGAAACGTGCAGGACTTCTATTACAAAACCAAGATGCTTACTTTAAATCAACAGGTGGTTTGAAACTGGGCGAACCAGCAGTCGACTTAGCGATTGCAATGAGTATTGTTTCAAGCTACAAGGAAAAAGAAACGCAAATGGGTGATTGCTTTATCGGAGAAATCGGCTTGACTGGTGAAATTCGTAAAGTGAATCGTGTTTATGACCGTGTTCGCGAAGCTGAAAAGCTCGGATTCAAGCGTGTCTTTATTCCAAAAAATAATTTAGATGGATGGGAACTTCCAAAAAATATCGAAGTCGTTGGAGTATCTTCTGTCAAAGAAGCTATTTACAAAGCCTTCGGAAAAGAAAATTAGAAAGGAGCACTTTTATGGAACAACCTAAAAAATTTCGAGCATACGGAAGAAAGTTATTACAACTGATTTTCGTATTGCTCGGAGGGTCTTTAGGTGCAACGTATTTTCCAAGTCTATGGCAAGCATTTGACATTACGAATGAATGGTTAACATCGCAAGTTACGAGTATTTTGTTAGGTGCCATTATTTTATTCTTTATTTCCCTATTCGTGACGGATCCGATTTTAGCGGGCATTCGTAGACTTGAAAAACTCGTTAGCCAACTTTCTGTGAGCTATTTACTCTTTGGAATGATTGGAGCACTGATTGGACTCTTAGTCGCATGGCTCGTTGGATTGCCATTTACAAACTTACAAATTCCAGCAATTACGCAAGCTTTACCAATCGCCTTAAGTATTATCTTTGGGTACCTTGGCTTTTATGTCGGAACGACGCGTCGTGAAGATATTTTAAAAGCTTTTACGGGGACAAGAAAGAAAACGGAGGATTCCCCAGTGCTTGAACGTAAAGCAGGAGATAACTTCAGAAAATACAAACTGCTCGATACAAGCGTCATTATCGATGGACGAATTTACGATATCGCTAAAACAGGCTTTATCGAAGGGGTGCTGGTGATTCCAGTATTCGTACTGAATGAATTACAATATATCGCCGATAGCGCCGATAGCTTAAAACGCGTGAGAGGGCGCCGTGGATTAGATATTTTAAATGCTCTTCAAAAAGAAGAGAATATTAAAGTAGAAATTTACGATGGGGACTATGACGATATTAATGAAGTGGACCGTAAGTTGATTCGCTTGGCAAAGGCGATTGACGGCATTATTATCACGAACGACTTTAACTTAAATAAAGTCAGTGAGTTCCAAAATGTGCCGGTCTTTAATATTAATGCGTTAGCGCAAGCCATCAAGCCGGTTGTGATTCCAGGAGAAACCTTGAAGACGACGGTTGTTAAATCGGGAACGGAGCGCCAACAAGGGGTTGCGTACTTGGATGATGGTACGATGATTGTCGTGGAAGATGGACAATATTATATGAACCAAGAGATTGAAGTGGTCGTAACGAGCGCCCTTCAAACTGCAGCAGGTCGTATGATTTTCGCTAAACCACTGCATAGCCAAAAGAAAATTAAACAATAAAAGTTAATTTTATGATTACTTCGAATCCTTG
>JUUF01000166.1 GCA_001058355.1 Carnobacterium maltaromaticum | reverse complement strand
TGAATTAGGGCGTCAGTTGATTTTATCAACATGACGCCCTTTGAAGTTCGATAGGAAAAGAGACCTCGGCTCTTTCCGGTACAGTTGTTTCCATTACTATGAAGATATCCGCGAAGGTCCATAGAAGCCCTTGGCTTTAAAATATTTCATGTCTTACTTCTTTAATAAGCGGATGGCGTAAGAAGGCGTATGAAAGATAGATCGCCATCAAACACCAGATAATCGGCTCAGAGAAAATAACTCCAAGATAGCCAGTGTGCGGAATGATGAAGATGACAAAAAGCACTTTACCCACCAACTCAATAAAGCTCGAAACCAATGGCGTCACCTTTTGCCCTAGCCCCTGCAAACTATTTCGTAAAATCAATAGAAGCGCAAGAGGAATATAGAACGCTGACCCGATACGGTTGTAAAGCGCCGCGTTTTCTAGAAGTACCGGATCGCTTGAACCAGAGATCAGTTCATTTAACGCAGGACTTGCAAAGAACAAGAAGATACATACCAGAATCGCCCAGCCAAACGCTACGAGACTTCCTTGACGAATCCCTTTTGCAATACGGTGCGGTTTGTTAGCCCCGAAGTTTTGCGAAGTGAAGGTCGTCATCGCTGCAGCAATTGCCGCGAACGGTAGCGTCGAGAACGCGAAGATGCGTCGTGCTGATGTTTGCGCGCTGATGATGACTGGTCCGAGTGCGTTGATAGAAGATTGAAGCATCACAGATCCAATCGATACGATGGACGACATAAGTCCCATGGCTAGGCCTTGGCTGAGTAAGTCCATGTATAATTCGTCGTCGCGTACGAAATCACTCTTTGCTGGAATCAAGAAGCTGGCGCGTTTTTTAATATAAATAAAGCAGAGGACGGCCGACAATCCTTGTGCGATAATCGTCGCAATCGCCGCCGCTGCAACGCCCATGTTGAACGTTGTAATGAGTAAGATATCTAAAAACACGTTCACGACCGCTGAGAAAATCAGGAAGTAGAGTGCCGCCTGACTGTCGCCAACTGCACGAAGCAGACCCGCACAGAGGTTATATGCAAAGGTCACGGCAATACCGATTACGACAATCGAGATATACTCATACGACTGGTCGATGATACTCTCAGGCGTTCCAAGGAACTGAAGGAGAGGATACATGCCGAAACTTCCGATAATCGCTACAAGGAGACTAAGAAAGGCTCCGATGACAAGAGTTGCTCCAACGGCACGTTTCAAGAGGCGATGGTTATTGGCCCCGTAATAGCGTGCGATGATAACGCCCATCCCGTTTCCGACTCCAAGCGAGAAGCCGACGATGAGTTCAAAGATGGCGGCTGTGGCTCCAACCGCTGCCAGCGCATCCTGTCCAAGGAACCTCCCTACAATCATGATGTCCGCGGTGTTGTATAGTTGCTGGAATATGTTTGAAATTATAATTGGGATTGCAAATGCAATAATGGACCGCAAAATCGGCCCGTCTGTTAAGTTAATCGCTGTTTTTTTCATAAGGGAAATTATACTCTTCATAAAAAAATAGGTCAAGGATAGACCGAAGGTCTAAAAGCCGACTTCGAAGACCAGCGGATTTTTGCTATACATACCGTAATGTTGCACCGGTTCGA
>JUUF01000165.1 GCA_001058355.1 Carnobacterium maltaromaticum | reverse complement strand
GAAGCTGTTCGTAAACGTCCTGGGATGTATATTGGTTCAACAAGTAGTGCCGGGTTGCACCATCTTGTTTGGGAAATCGTGGATAACTCAATCGACGAAGCGTTGGCTGGGTTTGCGACACATATCGAAATTGAAATTACAAAAGAAAACCACATTCGCGTAACCGATGATGGACGTGGGATTCCGGTCGATATTCAAGAAAAAACAGGTCGTCCTGCCGTAGAAACTGTATTTACAGTGCTTCACGCCGGTGGTAAATTCGGCGGCGGAGGCTATAAAGTTTCTGGGGGTCTTCATGGGGTTGGAGCTTCTGTTGTTAATGCTCTTTCAACAGACTTAACCGTTCAAGTATTTAAAGATGGCAACATTTATGAGCAATCTTATAAACGTGGTGCCGTTTTAGATGATTTAAAAATCATTGGTAAAACAGATAAACATGGTACGAGCGTATACTTTGTACCAGACCCTGAAATTTTCCAAGAAACAACTGTCTTTGAATTTGATAAATTAGCCAACCGTGTGCGTGAATTAGCGTTCTTGAACAAAGGATTAAAATTAACGATTACGGATTACCGACCAGAAGAGCCAGTGAAAAAATCTTTCTGCTACGAAGGCGGGATTAAGAGCTATGTTGAACACTTAAATAAATCAAAACAAGTGTTATTCGAAGAGCCAATTTATGTAGAAGGCGAACAAGATGGCATTCAAGTAGAAGTGGCAATGCAATACACTTCTGGATACCATACAAACCTTCTCAGCTTTACGAATAATATCCACACTTATGAAGGTGGTACTCACGAATCAGGGATGAAGACGGCCCTAACACGTGTGATTAACGATTACGCGCGTCGTCAAAAATTGATGAAAGAAAACGAAGAAAAACTAAGCGGTGAAGATGTCCGTGAAGGTTTAACTGCCGTTATTTCTATCAAGCACCCTGATCCACAGTTCGAAGGACAAACAAAAACGAAATTAGGAAACTCTGAAGCTCGTACGATTACAGACCGCCTGTTCTCAACACACTTCGATAAATTCTTAATGGAAAACCCTCAAGTCGCACGTAAGATTGTCGAAAAAGGGATTTTAGCTTCGAAAGCACGTCTTGCTGCAAAACGTGCGCGTGAAGTGACTCGTAAGAAATCTGGTTTAGAAATTTCAAACTTACCAGGTAAATTAGCAGACTGCTCAAGCAATGACCCAACGATTTCTGAATTATTCATCGTCGAAGGGGACTCTGCGGGTGGTTCAGCAAAACAAGGACGTTCACGTCATTTCCAAGCGATTTTACCGATCCGTGGGAAAATCTTGAACGTTGAAAAAGCAACACTCGATAAGATTTTAGCCAACGAAGAAATTCGTTCGCTCTTTACAGCGATGGGAACTGGTTTTGGTGGAGATTTTGATTTATCGAAAGCTCGTTACCAAAAATTAGTCATCATGACCGATGCCGATGTCGATGGAAGTCACATTCGTACATTGCTCATTACTCTTTTCTATCGTTATATGCGACCTGCAGTGGAAGCTGGATATATTTATATCGCGCAACCACCTCTTTACAAGTTGAAACAAGGTAAAAACGAATACTACATTCAAAATGATGAAGAGTTAGAAGCGAAACTAAAAGAATTACCAGCACATCCAAAACCACAATTATCACGATACAAAGGTCTTGGGGAAATGGATGCGGAACAATTATGGGAAACAACCATGAACCCTGAAAACCGTTCAATGTTACAAGTATCTGTGGAAGATGCTGCAGAAGCGGATCAAATTTTAGATATCTTGATGGGCGACCGTGTAGAACCACGTCGTGAATTCATTGAAAGCAATGCGAAATACATCAATATGGAAGATTTAGATATCTAATCCAGTAATCGAATTTGAAGAGAAGAATAGAAAAGGAGACGAATTATGTCTGAAGAAGTGAAACACTTTGAAGAAACTTTTGAATCAACTGATTTAGTGCATACCATGCGTAAATCATTTCTAGAGTATTCGATGAGTGTTATTGTATCGCGTGCCCTACCAGATGTACGCGATGGATTAAAACCAGTACACCGTCGTATTTTATATGGAATGAGTGAACTTGGAGTGACACCGGACAAACCGCATAAAAAATCTGCGCGTATTGTCGGGGACGTAATGGGTAAATATCACCCACACGGTGACTCTGCAATTTACGATGCCATGGTTCGTATGGCACAAGATTTCTCATACCGTTACCCATTAATCGATGGACACGGTAACTTTGGTTCTGTCGATGGAGACGGCGCCGCTGCGATGCGTTATACAGA
>JUUF01000022.1 GCA_001058355.1 Carnobacterium maltaromaticum | reverse complement strand
TTCACGTTACTGCTACTATAGAATCCGTGAATTCTCCGAAATCATTTAAACTGAGTCTACTCTCTTTTTAGAAGCCGATTAAGTAAAGGATTGTTGCGACGATTGTGCTTGATAAACCGACGATGGCTTCATAAGGGATTAATTTCATACGATCTTCAATCGCCATGAAGACAGAACCGCCTGTCGCATGGAAGAATGAACCATGTGGAAGTGAGTCGAGCACAGTTGCCCCTGCGTGAATCATCGCTGCTGCAGATACGGCTGGAACGCCTGCTGCTGTCAATGGACCTGAGAAGGTTTGAGACGCAATCGTTGAACCGGCAGTTGTTGAAGCTGTCGCAGCCCCCATTAAAATACCAGAAAGAGGAGCTAAGACGAAGGCTGGCATGTTCATCGCTTCAAGAAGAGCAATCATATCGACTTGCAATGCAGAAGCTTTGATAATTCCAGCGATGGTACCAGTACCGATTAAAAGAATCGATACACCGATCACTTTGCTAAGACCGAATTCAGTGAATTCAACCGTGTTTTTCGCATGACCTGTTACAAGAATCGTCACTAAACCACCAAGAGGGAGTGCGATTAATGGGTCCACGCTGATTCCAGCAATTGAGCGAAGTGCAAGAAGGGCGATTACAACAATTGGTCCAAGCATGGCTTTCAAGAAGGAGAGGGATGAACCGCTTGTTCCAGATTCGTCAATACCGTCAAATTCATGTGCGCCGCCTTTTTTAGCAAGTAATCCAGAAAGGATAATCGCTACGAATAATGCGACAAAGGCAGGAATTAAGTTTTTCACCATCAACGCTGTAAGGTCGAGTCCGAATGCTTCGGATGCCGCAATTGTATTAGGGTTTGGTGAAATGATGTTTCCGGCTTTACCGCCACCAATCATTGCTAATAAAATCCCTGCTTTAGAAAGGTTTGCTTTTTTCGCGATGGCGATGGCAATTGGAGCTACTGTGATAACGGCAATATCGATGAAGACCCCAACGGCACAAATAATCATTGTGGCAATCGCAATCGCTGCAATCGCACGTTTTTGGCCGAGTTTCTTCACAATAGTATCGGCAATCGTTTCAGCCGAGCCTGTCTTAATTAACGCGCCGGCTAAAATCCCACTTGTCATGATACGAAGAACAGGAGACATCATGCTTTGTGCGCCAGTAACCATGGCTTTTACAGTATCCGCAAGTCCGCCACCACCAATTAATCCGCCGATAAGAGCGCCGAAGATTAAACTGTAGGCCGGATGAACTTTCTTAACAATCAAAATAATGGCAAGTACGAGCCCGATTAAGGCCCCTAATGTTGAAAAGGTTGGTGCTGTCATTTTAGTTTCCTCCTATTGAATTGATTGAATTAAACGAAATACTTGTTCCACGCTGCGAATCATATTTTCGCGCGCAGTTTCTTTTTCCATTGCTTCTTGAACGGTAATGACTCTTCGCAAAATTGGGAAGAAAGCATCAATTCCGTTCTCGTTACATACCCCTGCGTCTGGTGTGAGGCATCCTGCAAAGGCGAGCACTTTCTTGTCGTGTTTTTTCGCAAGATGAGCCACGCCGATTGGAGCTTTACCAAGAGCAGTTTGACTATCTAAGCGACCTTCACCTGTGATGACAAAGTCGGCATCCTTCATTTCGTTTTCGAGTCCTGTTTCCTCAAGGACAATCTTGATTCCGCTCTCTAGAACCGCATTTGTATAAGTGAGAAACGCAAATCCCATTCCTCCGGCTGCACCCGTACCTGGGTAGAGGCGGTCGGCATGGTCAAAGGTTTCTTTCGATAGTTCTGCATACTGGAGAAGTGCCTCGTCGAGTTCTTTCACCATTTCTGGTGTCGCTCCTTTTTGTGGACCGTAAATCGCACTGGAACCCATTGGACCACAGAGCGGATTCGTTACGTCACACGCCACGCGGAAGGTACAATCTTTCAACTCTGCTAGAACATTGTCAGCCTTAATGCGAGCAATGGATTGAAGGCCCGCTCCGCCGTAACCAACAGGAGCACCGTCTTTATCTAGAAAATCATATCCGAGCGCTTGTAACATCCCGATACCACCATCGTTTGTGGCACTGCCTCCGATACCGACGATAAAATGACGACAACCATTATCGATGGCATCTTTAATTAATTCGCCGACACCGAATGTCGTCGTGTGCATTGGATTGCGCTTTTCATCGGGAACTAGCGTAATCCCTGCGGCGGCAGACATTTCAATAATTGCTGTTTTAGGACGCGTTTCGTCCGCGTTTAAGATTCCGTATTCGGCAGTTATCGGTTCTCCTAGCGGCCCAGTGACGCTCACATGAACGAGTTCCCCTCCCATCCCGATGGCTAATGCTTCGACCGTTCCTTCACCACCATCTGCGAGTGGGCGAACAACCACATCGGCTTCAGGGTATACGACCTGAACACCTTCTTTGATGGCCTGACCCGCTTCCAGTGAAGACAAGCTACCTTTTAGTGAATCGATAGCAACGACTACTTTCATTTTCATCCCTCCTTATTGATGTAAAATCATTATATCAAGCGCTTACAATTGAAATTATTGCGAAAAATAGGAATTTTTATGAATTTGAAAAAATAAAAAACGAAGGGAGTTTGTTTCATTCTATCAGGGTGATTTTTTCGAATATTACAACGCTGTAATACATCAAAAAATGACGAATCGCATAGGGGTGGGAATATGGAAAATCGCTCGAACAAAAACCGAATATGAGATTAAAAAATCCTTCCTATTTTGTAATAAAAGATTAATCAGTTTACCATTGTTTTTCCCCTCGATTTTCGGTAACATAAATAAGCAGATTTGAGAGAAATTAGGAGATATACATAATGAAGAGTCCTCGTACATGGGTGAAGAAAATCGTCTGTGCACTCAGCATTTTTGCTGTAGGAGCAACGACGGTGACACCAGCAATTTATGCGCAAGATGACGCAAAAGCAAAAGAGGAAGCAGCTGCGGTTCAAGATGTACAAAGCTACATCGCAATCGAGCAAACGAGCGGAAAAATTTTGATGCAAAACAATCAAGATGAAGTTCGCGGGATTGCTTCCATGAGTAAAATGATTTCACAATATTTAATTTTAGAAGCGATTAAAAATGGAGAAGTGACTTGGGAAACACAAATCCCAGTAAGCGACCGCGTTCACCAATTGAGTGCGAACTATAGCTTATCCAACGTACCGCTTTTACCAAGTGAAAAATACACGATTAAAGAATTATTCGACGCGATTTCCATCTATTCAGCCAACGCCGCAACATTAGCAGTGGCCGAGTATATTGGAGGATCTGAAGCCAACTGGATTGAACGGATGAAAGCCAAACTCAATGAGTGGGGCATTAAAGACGCAACAATCATCAACGTAACAGGTCTACCGAATAAATACGGTGGCGCTGATAAGAATCCGTCATACGGTGATGAAGATGAAAATAGCATGTCAGCGCGTTCGGTGGCGATTATCGCGAAGAACTTGGTGAATGATTTCCCTGAGATTTTAAAAGTATCATCGATTTCCACACAAACATTCCGACCAAATAGTTCAGGAACAACAAAGATGGATAACTTTAACTACCTGCTTCCAGGGTTGCTTTTCGAATACGAAGGGGTAACAGGGTTGAAGACAGGAACGAGTGATGCCAGCGGGGCGTCGATTACAACGACTGCTACTCGCAACAGCTTCTCGGTGATTGTCGTATCGATGGGGTCTAAAGAACCGCTTAATCGTTTCAAAGTAACAAGACATCTATTAGATGAAGTGTTCAAGAAATATGAAGGCCTTCTTGTCGGCGCGCCTGGAAAATCCGTACAAAATTTGGCGCCTATCCAATTAGAAGGTGGAACGGAAGAAACGCTTGGCGTGGATTACGGGAAAACCTTTATTGCGGCTGTACCAAAAGGAACAGCACTAAGCCAGATCAAGATTTCATTTACGCCTTCTGATGATGTGAAGACAGAAGATGGCAAAGTGAAGGCTCCTGTGAAGGCAGGGCAGACGGTTGGAACATTGAATTTTGAGATGCCAGGAGAAAACCTTGGCTATGTCGATGGGAAAGACCACGGAACGGTGGAAGCCTTAGCCGCATTCGATGTGGAAACTTCGAACGTCGTGACAGAAAGCATGCGCGGAGCGAAAGGATTTATCGACCAGATGGTTCAAAAAGTTCAAGACTTCTTTGGTGGTATCTGGAGCAAAATCCAAAGTGTCTTCTCACCAGAAAGTTCGAACTAGGAATTTTTGCTAAAAGGCTTGCACTTTTCACTAGAGACGTGTACAATTTTAGACAAATGATACAGTATGAATAGTAACTGCGATCCTTTTGTAGAGAGCTAGTGGTTGGTGAAAACTAGTAAAGAGAGACCAGCGAATCCACATACGGTGCGAGAGCGAAAACATTGATTAAGCTATCCGGAGAAAACCGTTATCCCACAAATGAGCGCAATGGAAACATTGAAACCGGGTGGTACCGCGAAGAAAATTACTCTACTTCGTCCCTTAGACAATTGTCTGGGACGGAGTATTTTTTTATACTGAAAACACAAAATGGAGGGAAAACTATGCTAGATATCAAACGCATTCGTGAAAATTTTGAAGAAGTGGCTACAGCTCTAGGAAACCGTGGAGTTGACCGCGCAACAGTGGAAGAGTTACGTGACTTAGATGAAGAACGTCGCGCACTCATCACTAAAACAGAACAATTAAAACAATACCGTAATACGGTGACAGAGGAAATCTCTCTTCTAAAACGCAACAAGGAAGATGCAACAGAGAAAATCGCTGAAATGAAACAAGTCGGCGAAGACATCAAAGCAACAGACGCTCATTTAGCCGAAGTGGAAGAAAAAGTAGAATACATCGCATCTCGCTTACCAAACACGGCTGCAGAAGGCGTGCCAGTAGGAGCAGACGAAACAGAAAACGTTGAAATCCGCCGTGAAGGAACTCCTCGCGTATTCGACTTCGAACCAAAACCTCACTGGGAAGTGGCAGAAGCCCTAGACATCTTAGACTTCGAACGTGGAGCTAAAGTATCAGGAAGCCGTTTCTTATACTATAAAGGCCTTGGCGCTCGACTAGAACGTGCAATCTACAACTACATGCTTGATTTACACGTTGAAAAACATGGCTACACTGAAATGATCACGCCATACATGGTAAACGAACAATCAATGTACGGTACTGGTCAATTCCCTAAATTCAAAGAAGATGTGTTCCAATTAACAGACGAACGCAATTTAACATTAATCCCAACAGCGGAAGTGCCACTTACAAACTATTACGCAAACGAAATCTTAGACGAAGCGCAGCTACCAATCTACTTCACAGCTCTTAGCCCATCATTCCGTTCTGAAGCTGGTAGTGCGGGCCGCGACACTCGTGGATTAATCCGTCTTCACCAATTTAACAAAGTAGAGATGGTGAAATTCGCAAAACCAGAAGATTCATTCGATGAATTAGAAAAAATGACAGACAACGCAGAAGATGTCCTACGCGGATTAGGCTTACCATTCCGTACAATCGTGTTATGTACTGGTGACATGGGATTCTCAGCAGCGAAGACTTATGATGTTGAAGTGTGGATTCCAGCGCAAGATACTTACCGCGAAATCAGTTCTTGCTCAAACTGTGTGGACTTCCAAGCGCGTCGTGCGAAAATTCGTTTCCGTCGTGAAGACAGCGGCAAGATTGAATTGGTGCACACATTAAATGGTTCAGGGTTGGCAGTAGGACGTACTGTGGCAGCTATCCTAGAGAACTATCAAAACGAAGACGGTAGCGTGACAATCCCTGAAGTACTTGTACCATACATGGGTGACGTTACAAAAATCGGTTAAAAGGAACTTTGTTCCAATAAAAAGAT
>JUUF01000164.1 GCA_001058355.1 Carnobacterium maltaromaticum | reverse complement strand
TCAGCATCGCCTAAAGATTTCGTTAAATCAGCTTTAGAAGTTGCTGTAATTACGCCATTTTCAACTTTGATGTCGAATTTAGCAGTTACATCTTCACCAGTTACGCTGTCGTAAGCTTTAATATTCGCCACATCAACCGTTAAGTTTTCTTCATCGTAGTTATCTGTGATTCCTACTGATTGGATGTAATCTTTGTTGTTTGCGTCAAATTTAGTTGTATCTAACCA
>JUUF01000163.1 GCA_001058355.1 Carnobacterium maltaromaticum | reverse complement strand
TTCTTGCATTTCTTTGATTTCGTCCATTGACACCTCACGCGCTAACACGACACGTTCTAACCCTTCGTCTTTCCAGAAGTTTAGCGTTTCGTAGTTGGCTGCTGAAGATTGTGTTGATAAATGGATTGGTAATCCTGGCGCTTCTGAGGCACAAATATCCATTAAGGCCATATCACTGATGATGGCTGCATCGATACCGATGTCACGAACTGTACGGAAGAATTCTCCCGCTCCTTTTTCGTCACCTTCGTGAGTCACCATGTTAGCGGCAATATACACTTTTGCGTTATGTGCATGGGCAAAATCAACGGCTTCTTTCATTTCTGCAAAGTCGAAGTTTCCTGCACGGCTACGAAGTCCGTACGCTTCCCCACCAAGGAAAACCGCATCTGCTCCGTATAAAATAGCTGTTTTTAGTTTTTCAAGAGTACCCGCTGGAGCAAGTACTTCAGGTTTTTTCAATATTTTTCTTCCCATTTGACTCTCTCCTATTTCACATCTTCTGGATTTAATAAGTAAAATCCTGCTTCAAGGCCACGTACTTTTGGATGGTGTGCGCGCACTTGTAATTCAAGGCTAGCGCTCTTCTCTGGCGTCCATGTACCTGCTTCGATTTCATTACGAGCATTGACGAATAATTTCGCTACTTCCACGAAATCTTGACCTGGAGCTAACACGCCGTCTAATTTCCATTGTGGAATACCCATTTCTGTTAATTCTAACAAATACGGCGCAAGAGACACGTCGTTATTCGCGAAAATATGCGTTCCGTTAATGTCTTCGTAGATTGAATAGTGAGAATCTTCATCGGCAGGTTCTGATACGAATAAACCGCGACGTTTTTCAACCGATTCTTTTTTCTCGATATAGTTAAAGTAGTTATTTAACAGTGGGCGTTTTGAATGATGGATACAAGTCGCACCGTACACAAGAACTTCGATTGGAATTTCTACACCTGCTGCCAAGATTTTCATTTCTTCACGAGGAATTTCACGCGCAATCACCGCACCAACGGCACCACGTTTTCCCCAGAAGTTGATTTGACGACTACTTGTTACTAAAACCGCGGCATCATAACGATATGGAATTGAGTATTCAGGGTTCTTCATAATTTGAACCACACCTGGGTCTCCTACCGCGATGTTATCGACACCGATTTCTTTTAAAAATTTCAAATACTCAGGTACAAGCGCAATTCCTTCATTATGGAAAATCGCGTTAACAGCAACGCTCGCTTTCTTTCCATATTGGTGCGCCAATTCCGTTAATTCTTTTTGTTCCTCACGTGTAAACGACATTGGAAGGCGAAGTCCAAATTGGTCTTCCCCAAAATAAATCGTGTCCACGCCCGCTTCAAGCAAGTCTTTTGCTTGTTGGATGGATTCAACTGTTGCAATCAGCTCTATCATCCAAAGGCCCCCTTTGTTTCTATTAAATTTATACTTATCTAGAGTATCATAAAATGGCTCATTTTTCTAATGTTGTATAGAAAAATAAACAATCCACCCTACCAGAATCGTAGGATGGATTAAATTCTTATTCGATTTCTAATTGAATGCCAAATCCTTCTGGCAAAGCAGTAAATACTGCAATCTCAGATGGAAGTAAGTGCCCGATGACATTTTGGCGAGCGTCTTGTGGTAACTCAACTTTAGCAATTTCGATTTCGCCTTGGTAACGACCATACTGGCTATTCGCTTGATTGATTTCTCCAACGGTGCGGGTTGTTGTAGAAACTTCTCCGCCAAGTAAGGCCCAGCCGCGAGTACCAAGTACGCGGTACACAAAATCACTGGCATCGATACGGTCACGAAGTACTTTACCTGTTAATTCGATAGGAGCTTCTGCCTTCAACGACACGAACCCTTCTTGGAATTCCTTCATGACTTTTTGAGTAGAGGCGTTAATAAATGTATCTCCCACTAAAATCATATCGGTATGCGCCTTAATGAGTTCACAAATCGCCAATCGCGTATCTAATGTACGATGCGTTTCAACGGTTGGTAAGCCTTCATGAAGCGGTCCTCTTAAAGGCTCATCTCCTGGAATAAACGCCAGTACTTTTACACCAAGCGCATGTAATTTTTGATTAATCGTGGTGAATTTTTCAAGCGAAATCCCTGAATACACTTTTGGATAATAATTATGACAAGCGATGATTCGACGAGAAAATCCGAGTCGTTCTAACACTTTATATTCACGGTGGGTAAACGTCGACGCATTCACGACAAGCGTAAACGCCTTTCCGCAACGTTCGATAAACGCTTCGTCCCCAAATTCGTCCAGACGTAAGTACGATAGCCCCGCATTTTTCAGAGCCGCAATATTTTCTTTGGTAAGATCTTTATGGGCGATGTCTGGAATTAAATCTACTTCATATGAGCGAGCAAGCTCCACAAGACGTGTCATATCCGAAATTTCTAACGGATGTTCTGGTAACTGAAAAGAAGTGAAAGCCACGGTTTGACGCGCGGCTTTCATTTCTTCTAATACTTGTGTAACGACTTGTTCACCAAGATTGATATAGATGGAGCGCCCAAAAGAAATGTTTGCTCTATTTGTTTCCATATACTTCGTTAATACGATCTTCATCTACACCGAAGAACCATGTGATGACAAATCCACCGATGTAAGCTCCGACCATTGCAGTTAAGAAGAGTGCTTGAGTTCCTGGTACCATAATTAAAGCCCCGAACAACCCAGAAACCCCTTGAGATACAGTACCTAAGTGGAATAGAACAGCTAACATTCCTCCAAAACCTGAACCTAAGCAGGCTGTTAAGAATGGTTTACCTAAAGGAAGTGTTACAGCGTACATCATTGGTTCCCCAATCCCTAAGATACCAACTGGTAATGAGTCTCTTGTTAATTGTTTTAATTTTTTGTTCTTAGTCTTCAAGTATAATGCTAAACCTGCACCCACTTGTCCACCACCGGCCATCATTAAGATTGGTAATAGGTAGTTGATCCCTTGAGTTGGCCCTTCTGGATTGTTTAATAGAACGTGGATTGGAGTTAACGCTTGGTGTAAACCAACAGATACGATTGGTAAGAATCCAGCCGCTAAGATATATCCTCCGAAGATTCCTAATTGTTCATATACGAAGTTTAATACTGTGTAAATACCTTGAGTTAACGCAGCACCAGCAGGTTGAATGATTAATACTGATAAGAATGCACCAATGATTAATGTTAATAATGGTGTTAAGAATGTCTTCAACATTGATGGGATTACTTTATCAATAGCGCGTTCTAAGTAAGCCACTACAATCCCCATCATTAATGCAGCTAATAGACCACCAGCACCTGGGTTGAAAGGTTTATCCGTAAATGGCATTAACACTTGACCAGCATCTGTTTTTAAAAGAAGTGGCATTGTAGTAACACCAAGAGACATACTTCCTGCGATTGCCCCAAGAATAGGAGTTCCTTTGAACTCACGAGCGGCATTGTACCCTACATATAAAGGTAAGAAGGTAAATAGACCCCAACCCATTGTACGGATTGCTTGGTACCACCATTCAAAGTTATACGCATTTTGTGTAGATACGTTAATAACGTTTGAAATACCGTTGATTAAACCAGCAGCGATAATCCCTGGTAATAATGGCACGAAAATGTTAGCGATATGTTCCAAGAAGCGTTGAACTGGTCCATTGTGTTTTGCTTTATTTTCTTTTTTATTTTCTTTTGCTAAATCAGCTGCGTCTACTTCGTCTACGCTACCTAATTCAATTCCAGTTAATTCCGAAAATTCGCGACCAACTTCTGTCACTTTACCAGGTCCTAAAACGATTTGAACCCCTTGTTCACGTTCTACAACTCCTAATACTGAATCCACGTCTTTTAATCCAGCGACATCCACTTTAGATGTATCCGCTACAGTCAGACGTAAGCGAGTCATACATGTAGCATTGCTGACCACATTTTCCTTTTGTCCGACTTTATTTAAAATTTCATTTGCTACTTTCTTTGCATCCATTTTATTAAGCCTCCTTATTTTTCATTGCCTTTACAATATTCATTTGATTTTCTTGAAGCAGTCTTTCTGCTTCTTGTGCCGAAATATGATGTATTTGAGAGATAATAGCGACTTTTAAATCAAAATCATTGTCCTCAAGAACACGTCTTGCATCTTCAGGAGAAAGATTTGTGATTTTAGAGAGGATATTGGTTGCCCGCTGTTTCAACTTTAGGTTCATTGGTTGAACATCGACCATATATCCTTTGAAAATTTTTCCTACTTGAATCATTGCAGTCGTTGTAATCATATTGAGAATGATTTTTTGAGCCGTCCCTGCTTTCATTCGCGTAGATCCAGTAACCACTTCTGGTCCAGTAATCGCTTCGATACCAACCGAAGCAATGTTAGAAATTAAAGCATTTGGAGAATTGGAAATCGCACCTGTGAAACATCCAACTTCATTGGCATAGGCAAGACCTGCTGCCACATAAGGCGTGCGTCCACTCGCGCTAATTCCGATGACTACATCCTCTTTGACTAACTCCAAGTCTCTTAACTGTCTCTCGGCTAAGGTTTCGTCATCTTCGGCACCTTCAATGGCGTTTCGAAGAGCGTAATCTCCACCCGCAATGATTCCCACTACCATCTCCGGCGATACACCGAATGTTGGAGGGCATTCGCTTGCGTCCAGAACACCAAGTCGACCAGAAGTCCCCGCGCCCAGATAAATCAATCGGCCTCCTTTCTCGAATGCTTGTACAACACCTGCTGTCACTTTTTCAATTTCTGGAATGCACTGTTCAATCGCATCAGTGATTTTTCTGTTTTCGTCATTCATATAACGTAAAATCTCACGAATCGACTGCGTTTCAATATCCTTACTTCTGTCATTGACTTGCTCTGTCATCAATTTTGAAATGTCATCCATTTTCTCCACCTCCTCTTAAAAATTCCACTAAAATTCATAATGAAATCGTTTTTCTTAAACATATTATACAGCGTTGTAAATTTTATTTCAATACTGTATAATGAAATCGGAAACAATATTTCTCGAAAAAGGTAGGGATTCCATGAAAAAGTTTTTAACAGCAACAGATAAAAAAATTGAAGAATTCATCTCAAAGCATTCAGATATCGTACTTTCTTCAAGCATTCATGTATTGGCAGATGAAATTGGGGTTTCGTCTTCTTCTATTAGTAAATATATTAAAAAAATTGGGTTCCGTTCTTACTCTCGATTTAAGGTGAATTTAGCACAGCAAAACTCACAGTCCATCGATGAACAAATCGATAAAGACGACTCTATAAAAACCATTCAATCTAAATTAATTAAGACGGTTACTCGTTCCTATGAGATGACGATTGAACTAATCGACGACGACACACTCGACCACGTGATTGACTTACTCAAAAATGCGAACAAAATCTACACTTTTGGGGTCGGCGCTTCAGGTCTAGTCTGCAGCGATATTTACTTTAAACTAAGCCGTATCGGTAAAAATATCGTGTACCACACCGACTCACATATCCAACTTGCAAGCCTTAGCAATGCTACGGAAAAAGACTTAGTGATCGGTGTCAGCTACTCTGCCAGCACAAGAGAAGTCAATGCAGCCTTTGAAATTGCTAAAGAACGTGGCATCCCAACCGTATCGATTACTGGACAAGGCAACGGCAATCTAGACGCTCTCAGCACCTATTGCCTCAAAGTTCCTCGCCATGAAAAATCAATTCGTTCCGCAGCCATTACTAGTCGTAACGACTCACTCTTCTTAGTCGACTTACTCTACTTAGGGCTTCTTCAAAAAGACGAAAGACGTGCTAACGACATTTTGGAAAGTAGCTACAAATTGACGCATCAGTTGAGAAAATAAAAAATATAAAACACAAAAACTCG
>JUUF01000162.1 GCA_001058355.1 Carnobacterium maltaromaticum | reverse complement strand
TCGAGTCCCGTACGGGTCATCCTTAAGTCTACATTGTGTAGGCTTTTTTTATTGCAAAAATTATATTGAAACAAAGAAAAACTCTCCTTATCATCGTGAAAAAGGAGAGTTTTTTCGTAAAATAATGGAGCCGAGGGGAGTCGAACCCCTGTCCAAGTATATCGACACAATCAAATCTACATTCATAGTTTATCTATTTAAGTTTCGCTACCGATTAGCTGATAAACAAGCATCATCTTAAGCTAGCCTGATAATCTCTTATTCACTTAGACAGACGGAAAAGTGAATCGTATCCCACTGGTTATAGGACCTGGACCCGAGCACATGGGCGATGCCGGACAGATCTTAGCTAGCAGTTATTAAGCTGCGAAAGCTAAAGTGTTTGTTTGTTGTTTGTCAGTTATATTTAACTGTAACGTTTTTACGTAGCCGTAACCTACGGAATGCATTGAAAGCTCAACCTATACCTGTCGAATCCGTAACGACCCCGTATAAAGAAAAGCCTAGACTTTCGCCTAGACTCTCATTGTAACAAAGTTCAGTTATACTTGCAAACCTTTATTAGTCGTGCATTTTTGTAGGAAGCATCTCATAAGGTTCTTCTTTAGCTTCTTTACGAAGTACAAAGTGGTTTGTTTGATTAAGTGCTATTAAGTGGAATTTACCATCTGAATATTCAACGATATTAATAGATGCATTTCCGATTAATTCTGATAGTTGGAAGTCAGGAATCAATTCGTGAAGCATATTTCGAATGGTAATTCCATGGCTCACGATAAGAATGTTTTGATTTTGGTCACGGTGTTTATTGATTACTTTTAACAAACCTTGTTCTACACGTAACCAAAACTCCATAAAGTTTTCTCCGAGATGGTCTGGATCTAATTCCTTTAGTCCGTTTAATTCTTCTTGGATATTACGTCCACCTAAGTCATCAAAATTGCGATGTAATTTCTTATAAAGTTCGCTCCAAAGTTCACCAGCGTCTTTTCCTTCTAAGCTTCCAAAGAATACTTCGCGGAATTCAGGCATCATTTCAATCGTGAGGTTTTCACGGTTTGGATGATTTCTAAGGAAGAGTTGAGCGGTTTCGACTGTTCTTCTTAAGTCGCTTGTATAGACAGCGTCAAAATGAATGTCTTTCATTCCCAAACCAGAACGAATAGCATCTAGGCGTCCTTCTTTTGTTAGAGGAGTATCTGACCATCCTTGCATACGATTGTAGCGGTTAAAGATGGTTTCTCCATGTCTCATGAAATACAATGTTACACCTTTTTTCGTCATAAAATGACCTCCGTTCTTGTTCTTATATCTATTGTAAACCGTTTCTTATAAAAATGCTATTTTAAAATGAAGCTTGCCCAAGAAAATATCCGAACGCTACACATGCAAGTCCGCCAACTAAACTAATGGCCATATATAAAAGAGCGAGTGGAGTATCTCCATTTTGAATTAATTGAAGAGACTCTAAGCTAAAAGTGGAGAAGGTCGTAAAGCCACCACAAACACCGGTTATAAGGAGTAGTTGATCGCCTTCAAACCAATGGGATTGCTGAAATTTAGCGCTTAAAAATCCAATGACTAGCGATCCTAATAAGTTGATGAATAGTGTTTTAATGGGAAGAGCATGCTGCAGAGAAAGCTGTGATAATAAATACCGTAAGATAGCTCCGATGGCACCGCCGATTCCGACATAGAGTAGTGACATAGTATCCTTCTTTCTTAATTGAATAGTTCTATTATACCTGAAATTGGGCAAAAAGAAAAAGCTGGAATAAATCCAGCTTTATAATTATTTGAAGAATAAGCTTCCGAGAACGATAATCCCAAGAACGATACGGTACCAACCGAATGCTTGGAAGTCGTGGTGTTTGATGTATTTCAATAAGAACTTGATTACGAATAGAGATACAACAAATGAAACGACAGAACCGACTAATAAAATCACGAATTCAGCTAATGAGTAGTGGAATCCGAATTTCAATAATTTTAATCCGCTCGCACCGAACATGATTGGAATCCCCATGAAGAATGAGAATTCAGTTGCGATTGAACGGCTTGTTCCTACAAGTAAGCCTCCAAGAATTGTTGAACCTGAACGGCTAGTACCTGGAACAAGTGCTAAACATTGGAAAAGACCAATTTTAATAGCTGTCATGAAGTCTAATTCTTTGAAGTCATTAATTTTTGGTTCCACATTTTTATGTGCACGTTCGATGTAGATGAACGCAATCCCGTAAACGATTAGGGCTAATGCAATAACGATTGGTTTGTTGAAGTAGTCATCCATAAAGTCATCAAGAATGAACCCAAGAATCACAGCAGGGATACATCCAATAATTACCTTTTTCCAAAGACTAATTGTTTCGATAAACTCTTTACGGTTTTTACTTTTAGCAAATGGGTTTAATTTGTTGAAATAAACTAGGACAACCGCCATGATGGCACCAAGTTGAATTACAACGTTGAACATTTCTTGGAATTTAGCAGAAACGTCTAATTGAATAATTTCGTTCACTAAAATTAAGTGACCTGTACTACTAATTGGTAGCCATTCAGTAACGCCTTCGATAATTCCTAAAATAATAGTTTTAATAATCTCGATAAGATTAAGCATTTTTCCACTCCTTTATAAAGTCTGCTAACAACGATTATACTGCTTTCTGGCAAGGATTACCACAATAAACAAGAAAGTCTCTTCAAAAATAAGAAGAGACTTTAAATTAAGTTCTATTGAGGTACGACACAAACAACTTCTGGTGCGTAGAAATCCTTTTGAAGTAGTGTGAGTTGACCAGTTTCTAAGTCGCGTTTGAATAGCGTTAAGTTGTCTGATTCTTGGTGGCCCACAACGATATAAGCTTCATCGTAACTTAAGTGGAAATCACGAGGAACCGAACCATAGCTATCAACAGTTTGAACGAGTGTGAGTAATCCGCTTGTGGCATCGACTGAGAATGTGTATAACGCGTCGAATCCACGGTTTGAAGCATAGAGGAATCGTCCATCTCGAGTGATGCGGATGGCGCCACCCCAAGCTTGTTGATCTTCGGTCGTTAAAGCAATTTTATCTAGGTTTGTAAAAGTTCCGTTTTCTTTATCGTAAGAGAGCACTTCAACGGTCGCATCCAGTTCGCAAATCAGATAAGCGATTGGAAGTGTTGAGTGAAAGTCTAAGTGACGAGGACCGCTTCCGGCTTTCGTTTTATATTGTGTCACTTCTTCTAATCCTTCTTCTGTACGTTTGTAAGTAAACACCGTATCAATCCCGAGGTCACAAACGACAATCCATTTTTCGTCTGGTGTGTAATCGGTATAGTGAACATGTGGAGAAGCTTGGTTTGCGTGAACGCTAGATTCTGTATGGACTTTCTTATCGATTGAAGTAAATGATTTTGCCTCTTTATCGTAGTGATATAATTCAACAAATCCTCCGTGATAATTGGCAGTGAGCACATCTCCTGTTTTTTCGTTATAACGAATGTAACAAGGAACGGCTTGTTGATCTTCAATACTTGCTAATGGTTCTAAAGGAGAAACTTTTGCATTATTTGCTGAAATTCCGCAAAGTTCGTCCCCTTTTCCAACAGCAAATAATAATTTGTCATTCTTTGAGTAAGATAAGTAAGTTGGATTATCGATAGTTGCTTCCAATGTAAGAGATTCTAGTTGTTCAGTTTCTTTGTTAAGAGTGACAGAGTAGACTCCTTTACTATCGCGTTTTGTATAAGTTCCTAAATAAAATTTTTCATTCATACGATTCCCTCCGAATCACAATATAAAATAATTATACAATTTTTTCTAAAATCTAATCAAATGTTAATCATAGAGGGCAAAAATATGATACACTAGAGAAAAATGTGATAAGGAGGAATTTTATGAATAATAAACCTGAAAATCAAGGGAGAACTTGGTTTTGGAAATGGTTTTTAGATAATCAATTAGTGACAGGATTGCTTATTTTAATGTTGCTCCTTGTTAACTTGATTTTATTCTCGCAAACATCGTACTTATTTAATCCAATTAAAGGATTTATCTCTGCTATTGGGGTACCAGTTGCTTGTGGTGCGGTGATTTACTATTTAGTAAAACCAATCTATGATTTTCTAGTGAATAAAAAGGTACCAAAAGGAATTGCAATTTTAGCAGTAATGCTAGGTGTTGTGTTCGTGTTTGTAATGATCGTGACAAGCTTAGTTCCGATTATTCAAAAGCAATTATTAGATTTAGTTTCGCAATTACCTTACTACTATCAAATTATTAGTGATCAAGTTGAAAAGTTCATGCAATCAAGTTGGTTTACAGCGTTGCAAGAGCAATTTAACACGATTAATATGGATTTCATCCAATCGATTACAGAACGTCTCAATGGGGTGTTAAATCTTACTTTTAGTGGAATTGGTAGTGTAGTCGGAATCGTTGGTGAAATCGTTATTACACTCATGACAATGCCGGTCATTCTTTATTATTTATTGAAAGATGGTAATAAAATCATTCCTTCGATTACGCGTTTATTCCCAACACGCTCTCAACATAAAATTAGCGTGATGTTACATGAAATGAACCAACAAGTCAGCTCATATATTCGTGGCCAAATCTTAGTTGCGATTTGTGTAGGGATTACTTTTTCGATTGGGTATTCGATTATTGGATTACCATATGGGGTAACGATTGGGATGATTGCAGGACTATTAGTAATTATTCCTTATATTGGTTCGATTATCGGATTGATTATTGCAATGATTATTGCCTTTGTTACAAGCCCTGCTATTGTTTTACAAGTACTAACTGTATTTGTGATTGAGCAGTTGATTGAAAGTCGTTTACTTCAACCATTAATTCTTGGATCATCACTCAAGATGCATCCAGTAACGATTTTAGTAATCTTACTAGCTGCTGGTAAAATGTTTGGACTAACAGGATTATTAATTGCAGTACCTGTTTATGCAGTGGTTAAAGTCTTTGTAACTCACTTCTTTGCATGGTATAAAGACTATTCTGGTTTATATTACACTCCCGAAGAGGAAGTTGAAGAAATCATCGAAGTTGTTATAACAGAAGAAAATTAAACCGAATCTCTCTTACGAAACGTAATGTTTAGTAAGGGAGGTTTTTTTATGCTTTTTGCGATTGGTGTTCTTGGAGCAGTGATTGGAAGTTTTGTGAATGTAGTCAGTGTGAGAGAAGGAAAAGGGGAAGATTTTGTCCACGGAAGATCCTATTGTCCTCATTGTCAACATTCACTACATGCATTGGATTTACTACCGATTCTTTCTTATCTCTTTTTACGTGGGAAGTGTCGCTATTGTAAACAGTCGATTTCTATACGCTACTTCTTAGTAGAAATGATATTTTCCATTCTATTCTGTCTAGTGGCTTATTTCAAACACCCCACGGAAATAGTTGGGTACTTTTTATGCACGATTTGTATGCTAATAGCATTGATGGATGTGGATTCGTATGAAATAGATTTGCGCTTGTTATTAGTTCTAACAATGGTTGGTTTTTCTATCAGAATAGATGCAGTAGAGGGCGCAATATTATCCATGGTTGCTGGTCTCATTTTATACATCACGGTTTATGGAGTTGGCAAATGGATTTGGCAAGAGGAAGTTTTCGGCATGGGAGATGTTTATTTTTTAGCAGCTTTAGGCCCTTATTTTTCACTAAGTCAAATTCTCTTTGTAGGACTCTTTTCCTTTGTCATTGGCGGAGGAGTGGTGATTGGTTGGATGATTCTATCAAAAAGAAATCAGTTGTATGAAAAAATTCCTTTTGCTCCCTTTATTAGTATTAGTGCTCTATTGACTTATTTATTCTCTATTCAATGGTTTTAACTTCATTTTAAGGAATCGAGATATGATAAATACAATCTATGATGGAGCTACAAACAGGATAAAAGGAAGACAGATTTCTGTTTATCCTAATGCTGAATAGAA
This sequence comes from Carnobacterium maltaromaticum, assembly GCA_001058355.1. GTDB lineage: Bacteria > Bacillota > Bacilli > Lactobacillales > Aerococcaceae > Granulicatella. Next base: position 14,471 of record JUUF01000162.1, on the reverse strand, counting down.
AAAATAACCCGTGTAACATTTTTGTTACACGGGTCTTTTCGTTTATGCATTTTTTGAACGTTGACGCTCGGCTGCCGTTTCAATGATACGGTCAGCTAAATGTTGGTTTCTCACTAAGATAGGGCCATGGAAGTATGAGCAGAATACATTTTTATAATGACATCCTTCGACATGATCTTCTTCGTTATTTCCGTAGCCTTTTACAACTTTACCAAGTGGTTTCATGTTTTTCCCAAGATACGTTCTACCAATATGGTTTTCGTATCCTAAATACGTTTCACCAAATTCTTCATTGACGATTTCAACATCACCGATTAAACGATTTGGGAATTGTCCGTTTGTACATACGTCAATGGCACTAATTCCGTTGAGACGTTCGCCGCTTGCATTCACGTAGTAGCGACCAAGTAATTGGAAGCCCCCACAAATCGCAACGACAACACCATTATCTTCGATATATTGGATAAGGGCATCTTTTTTATTTTGAAGGTCTTTTGCAACGACTGTTTGTTCGTAGTCTTGACCACCGCCAAACATTACGATGTCAAAGTCTTCTGGGTTAAAATCTTCTTCTAAACTAATTAAAGTTGTTTCTACTTCGTACCCTAATTTTTTCGCACGGTGTTGTAACATGAGTAAGTTCCCATTGTCACCATACGTGTTCATTAAGTTTCCATATAAATGACAGATTCTTAATTTCATCCGTTCATCCCTTCCTTGAGGTATCCTTCTTTAGCAAAGTCTTTACGTAAGTCGAGTAGAGCAGTATAAGTTGCAAGTACATTGACTTTATTTGTTGGAGCTTTGCGAATCCAATCGATTAATTCCGCATTTGTTTTAAAGACTTTGATATTTTCAAAATCGGCAACTTCCATACGGACACCGAGGTCTTCAACACGGATACCACTGATGGCTGTGTCGACAGCGTTCAAGGCATGTAGTCCTTCGAAATCGCCATCCCAAATCCAGCTCACGTCTTGACCATCCGCAGGGTTATCGTTTAAGAGGACACCTAAACTAAATGGTTCTTTTTCATAACTTAAGAGTTGAACGATTTGGTTAAATCCAACTGGGTTTTTGATTAAGTTTAACATCACGTCTTTATCTTCAACGGTGAATGTTTCTTGACGACCAAATACGCGTTGAGCTTTAGAGAAACCTTCTTGGATTTCTTCAGTAGAAAGGCCAAAGAATTTTGCTGCAGAGTAGGCTGCTAACGCATTGTAAATATTGTAAAGTCCAGCAATTGGAATTGAGAATGTTGTACCGTCAATATCAAATGAAGAACCTGTTAGGGATAATTCATTTAATGCAGTGACTGCATAATTCAATTCAGGACGTTTGAAGTCGCATTTTGGACAATAGTATTTACCAAGGTTGCTATAAGTAATGCTCTTATAATGCAAGATTGATTGGCAATGTGGGCAAAGAACACCGTCAGTATTGTAGTGCGCCATCATTTCGCTATCTTCAGCATTGTTGAATCCGAAATACTCACGTGGATTTGGAGTATCAACACTATTAAAAATAGGAGCGTCACCATTTGCTAAAATGGTTGCACTTGGTGCAAAAGCAGCACCTTCCAGCATTAATTGGTATGTTGTATAAATTTCACCAAAACGATCCATTTGATCACGGAAAATATTCGTGAATACAAATAGTTTTGGTTCAATATATGGAGTAATGTGACGAATCGTTGCTTCATCCACTTCAAGAACGGCGATATTCTTTTCGCCAGCTTTTGGTGAGTGATTTAAAAACGTCGAAACAATCCCTTGAGTTAAGTTGGCTCCAGTAGGGTTTGTTAAAATATTTGGATATTTTTGTTTTAATAATTGAACGATGAGGGAAGTCGTTAAAGTTTTCCCGTTTGTTCCGCTGACGATAATAACATCGTAGTTTTCAGCTAATGATTTTAAAATGTTTGGATCGATAGCATGTGCCACTTTCCCTGGCATGCTACTACCGCCTTTTGTAAAAGTCTTCAGAGCCCAGCGAGTAAATCTACCAGCTCCTAATGCAACTTGTGTTCTAAGATTCAATTTAGACGATCCTTTCCGTTAATATACTCCATTATTGTAGCATATTTTCATGAAAAGTGGTTTATAAAAACGTTTTTAAAATTTTATTAAAATTGTTTGTGAAAAATACCTTAAAATAACGGTTTTTCTTTGCACAAAGGTACCCGTTTATCGTAAGATATTAAAGGTATAGTTTAGCAATTGGAGGGATAATTGTGGCACAATTGTTTTTTAAATATGGTGCAATGAATAGTGGTAAATCAATCGAAATTTTAAAGGTTGCACATAATTATGAAGAACAAGACAAACCGGTTTTATTATTTACGAGTGCAATTGATGATCGTGATCAAGTAGGGTATGTATCGAGTCGTATTGGTGTTAGACGAGAAGCTATTCCAATTTTTGATGATACTCCAATTTACGAAATCGTCGAAGGGCAAGCAGTAAAACCATATTGTATTTTGATTGATGAATCTCAATTCTTATCAAAACAACACATTCTCGAACTCGCTCGAATTGTTGACGAATTAAATATTCCAGTAATGGCATTTGGCTTAAAGAATGATTTCCAAAACGAGTTATTTGAAGGCTCTAAATACTTATTACTTTATGCGGATAAAATCGAAGAGATTAAAACGATTTGTTGGTATTGTCATAAAAAAGCAAGTATGAATATGCGTGTAGTGGATGGTGTTCCAGTGTATACGGGAGAACAAATTCAAATTGGAGGCAATGATGCCTATTATCCAGTTTGCCGTTATCATTATAATCATCCTGGTGAAGAACGCTTATAAGAGAAGATAAAGGAGAAAAGTATGTTCGATCAATTAGATAGTTTTATTATTCGTTATGATGAACTTTCAGAGTTACTAAGTGACCCGGAAGTTATCGGCGATACAAAACGCTTCATGGAATTAACAAAAGAAGAAGCAAACTTACGACCAAAAGTAGAAACGTTCAAACGTTATCAACAAGTGGTTGAAGAAATTAGCGACACAGAGGAAATGCTTGGTGAAAGCTTAGATGCTGAAATGGCAGAAATGGCTAAAGAAGAATTAAGTACCCTCAAAAAAGAAAAAGTAGAATTAGAAGATAAAATCAAATTCTTACTGTTACCAGAAGATCCAAACGATGGCAAAAACATCATCATGGAAATCCGTGGTGCAGCTGGTGGAGATGAAGCTGCACTCTTTGCGGGAGATCTTTTGAACATGTATCAAAAATACGCAGAGGCACAAGGTTGGCGTGTAGAAGTGATGGATGCCAATGTAACAGGTATCGGTGGATATAAAGAAGTTATTTTAATGATTACAGGGGATAATGTATTCTCTAAATTAAAATATGAATCTGGTGCTCACCGTGTACAACGTGTTCCATCAACTGAATCTCAAGGACGTGTGCATACTTCAACAGCTACAGTCGTTGTCATGCCTGAAGCAGAAGAAGTAGAAATTGAATTAGAAGATAAAGATATTCGTGTGGATATTTACCATGCATCAGGTGCCGGTGGACAGCACGTTAATAAGACAGCATCTGCCGTACGTTTAACGCACTTGCCAACAGGTATTGTTGTAGCAATGCAAGATGAGCGTTCACAATTGAAGAACCGTGAGAAAGCGATGAAAGTATTGCGTGCGCGTGTATACGACAAGATTTCTCAAGAAGCGCAATCTGAATATGATGCAAACCGTAAATCTGCAGTAGGTACAGGGGACCGTTCTGAACGTATTCGTACGTACAACTTCCCACAAAACCGTGTTACAGACCACCGTATTGGTTTAACTCTTCAAAAGCTAGACCAAGTGTTAGCTGGAAAAATTGATGAAATTGTCGATGCTTTAATTCTTTATGATCACACAGAAAAATTGGAGCAATTAAATAATGGAAACAACTAATCCAACGAACCAAGAAGTCCTCATTAGGGCTTCTTGTTTTTTAGAAGAAAAACAACCGAAATTAGGGAACAAAGAATGCCAGCATCTTGTCAGAGAATTGATGTTATTTAAGAATCAATGGACTTTATCTCAATTTTTATTAAATTTACGCCAAGAGGCTACGGTGACTTTTGAAGACTTAGAGGACGAGTTACTACGTCTTAGTGAGTTTGAACCATTGCAGCAAATTACTGGAGTGGCAGAATTTCTAGGGGAAGAATTTATGGTCACAAAGGATACCTTAATTCCTCGTCCGGAAACAGAAGAACTTGTTTTAAAAGCACAGTCATTTTTAAAACAATGTCCTGTTGGGAGAGTTCTAGAAATTGGCGTCGGAACAGGATGCATTATTTTGAGTTTAGAAAGACTTGTTGGGCGACATCATTATATGGGGTGCGATATTTCAGAGGAAGCGCTCGTTGTTGCTAAGAAGAACCGGGATAAGTTCAATCTTCAAACAGAATTAATATACAGCGATGTATACAGCAATGTTCCACATGAGAAATTTGAATGTATTATTAGTAATCCACCGTATATTGCTTTTTCTGAAGAAGTGTTAATGGATGAATCGGTGAGACGCTACGAGCCAAAGCAAGCGTTATTTGCAGAGAATGAGGGGCTTTCGATTTACGAAAAGATTGCGAACCGATTAGAAGAGTATTTAACAGATAGTGGCCAAGCCTTCTTTGAAATTGGATTTAACCAAGGAGCAAGCGTGCAACGAATTTTCAGTGAAGCTTGTCCGAATCGAAAAGTAACAATCCATAAAGATATTGCAGGTATGGACCGAATGATTATTGTGAGTGGAAAGGAGGTGCAGTAATGGAAACACAAATTTTTACAAAAGAAAACTTAGATATCGCAGCACAGGCTTTACAACAAGGAGAAATTGTTTCTTTCCCTACGGAGACGGTATATGGATTAGGAGCAATCGCAACAAGTCAAGAAGCGGTGCTAAAAGTCTTTGAAGCAAAAGGACGACCAAGCGATAATCCACTGATTGTTCATATTAGTGATATCCAGCAGATGACTTCTACTGTAGAAGAAGTTCCTGAAATTGCGCTAACCTTAGCGAAGGCTTTTTGGCCTGGACCGCTGACGATGATTCTAAAGGCGAAACCAGGAATTTACGCTCCAGCTTTATCTGCTGGACTTCCAACAGTGTCATTTAGAATGCCAAATCATCCTGTCACATTAGAGTTAATCACGAAGGTAGGTATTCCTCTTGTAGGGCCAAGTGCGAACCTTTCAACGAAGCCAAGCCCAACAAAAGTAGAGCATGTATTCGAAGATATGAATGGCCGTATTCGTGGGATTGTGGATGGAGGTTCATCTACTGTTGGTGTTGAGTCGACGGTGATTGATTTAACAAATGAAGAAGGGCCTGTGATTTTAAGACCAGGTGTGATTACGAAGGATCAAATTGAATCGGTAATCGGACCTATTCAATCTTCTATCACGACAAAAACAGGGGAGAAGGAAGTGCCAAAATCTCCTGGCATGAAATATCGTCATTACGCACCAAAAACTCCAGTATTTGTGGTAGAAGGTACAGTGGAAGCTTTTGAAGAAGCTATCCATAAATACAAAGAACAAGAAAAAACAGTGGGTGTGATGGCTCAAAGCGCTATTGTAAAGACAATTGAAAATAAAGTTGAAGGTACTTACAAGATGGGGACGAGCGTGGATGATATGAACCGTGCGTTGTTCGATGCTCTGAGGTCATTGGATCACTTAAAATTAGATGTTATTTTAGCCGAATCTGCTCCTGAAACAGGAGTAGGAATCGCGTATATGAATCGTTTGAAAAAAGCGGCATCAACCGTTCTATAGAAGAACTCATAGGTTTTCTACAAAAGCCTATAATGTGATAAAATAGAAAAGGTAAGAAAAGAAAGGGGTAGTTGAATGAGTCAATTTACAGAAGATAAAATCATCTTTGAGACGATTGAAAAAGAATTACATCGTCAACAACAAGGGATTGAATTAATTGCATCAGAAAACTTCGTATCTGAAGGAGTTTTACGTGCACAAGGAAGTATTTTAACGAATAAATATGCAGAAGGGTATCCAGGCCGTCGCTATTATGGCGGATGTGAATATGTGGATGTCATCGAGCAATTAGCGATTGATCGTGTAAAAGAATTGTTTGGTGCAGAATATGCCAATGTTCAACCACACTCTGGTTCTCAAGCAAATATGGCTGCGTATCGTGCGCTAGTGAAGAAAGGCGATAAGATTTTAGGGATGGACTTAAACCATGGTGGGCACTTGACTCACGGAATGGGAGTAAACTTCTCTGGACAAGATTATCACTTCGTTTCTTATGGAGTAAATCCAGAAACTGAAACAATCGATTATGATGAATTAGAACGTATCGCTAAAGAAGAAAAACCACAATTAATCGTGGCTGGTGCTTCAGCGTACCCACGTGAGATTGACTTCAAACGCATTAGTGAAATTGCTAAAGAAGTTGGAGCTTACTTTATGGTGGATATGGCCCATATCGCTGGGTTAGTTGCTAAAGGGGCTCATCAAAATCCAGTTCCTTATGCAGATGTTGTAACATCAACAACACATAAAACATTACGTGGACCACGTGGCGGTTTAATTTTAGCAAAAGAAGAATTCGGCAAGAAATTAAACAGTGCGATCTTCCCTGGAATCCAAGGTGGACCCCTAGAGCACGTGATTGCTGGTAAAGCAGTTGCATTCCATGAAGCTCTTCAACCAGCATTTGGTGAGTATATCGAGCAAGTCGTGAAAAATGCTAAAGCTATGGCGCAAGTGTTCGAAAGAACAGTGATTCGTGCGATTTCAGGTGGTACAGATAACCATCTATTACTCCTCGATATTAAAGATACTGGATTAAACGGTAAAGAAGCGCAAGAATTACTCGACACTGTTGGAATTACAGTGAATAAAAATGCCATTCCATTTGATACATTACCACCTGTTAAAACAAGTGGAATTCGTGTCGGAACGGCAGCTATTACAACACGTGGTTTCGATGAAGCTGCGGCGAAAAAAGTAGCTGAGTTAATCCTTACAACATTAACACATCCTGAAAATGAAGAAGTATTAAATCATGTTCGTAGTGAAGTGAAACAGTTAACTGAAACTTTCAAATTATACGCGTAACGAAGTAAATGTAAAGGTTTGTTTCGGATTATGAAAATAATAATAAGTTTTCAAATTGAGACTAGATATTTAACTGATTTTTAGGTAAAATAATAGAAGTGACACTAATGTATTGGAAGGAGAATGACAAATGGGTAAATTTCACGTACTTGATCATCCGTTAATTCAACATAAATTGACAATGATTCGTCAAAAGGATTGTGGAACAAAAGTTTTCCGCGAAGTTGTAAACGAAATTTCAATGCTAATGGCTTATGAGGTTTCTAGAGATCTGCCTCTTGAAGATGTAGAAATCGAAACTCCACTTGTTAAAACAACATTGAAAACATTAGCTGGTAAAAAAGTTGCTATCATTCCGATTCTTCGAGCAGGACTTGGAATGGTTGATGGAATTCTCGAATTAATCCCAGCAGCCAAAATTGGGCATGTTGGTATGTATCGTGATCATGAAACGCTGCAACCAGTTGAGTATTTCGTGAAGTTACCTTCAGATATTTCTGAAAGACAATTGTTTGTCGTTGATCCTATGTTAGCAACTGGGGGATCTGCAGTAGCTGCTATTGACGCACTGTTGAAGCGTGGTGCACAACCTAGCTCAATTAAATTTTGCTGTCTTGTAGCTGCTCCAGAAGGTGTAGAAGTTCTACGTAAAGCCCACCCAGATATCGACATCTACGCAGCAGCGTTAGATGAAAGATTAAATGAACATGGATACATTCTTCCAGGATTAGGAGATGCTGGAGATCGTTTATTCGGAACCAAATAATAAATTTATATAGTCAACGCTTTTGCGATAGACTATTGCCACCAAATCTGACAATAATCACCGTACTGAGCGTAAAACTCAAAGTATAGGATTATTGTCAGTTTTTTATTTGGTGTAAAGGAGGGGAAATAAGAAACATGGAAGCAACGCCAAAAGTGGTTGAGATTTTTGGATTGTCGTTTTCAGTTCCGATTTTGATTTCATGTGGGGTTAGTGTTTTACTAATCGCATTGTTTACAATTTTTGCTTCAAGGAAGGTTTCGATGAAGCCTGGTAAGTTGCAAAATGCTCTGGAAGCCCTCATGGACTTCGCGAAGGGTATTGTAAACAGTGCAGTTGATGAGAAAACAGCACAAACGTATTATTTATATATTTTCTCACTGTTTTCTTTTGTACTAGTCGCTAATATGGTTGGGCTAATCATCTTTATTCACTATGAAGATCACAGCTATTTTGCCAGCCCAACAGCTAGCCCGGTAGTATGTTTAGCCTTAGCGCTAATGACAACATTAATCGCACATTATTCTGGTGTACAGAAGATGGGACTCAAAGGATATATTCAACATTCTTACTTAAGTCCGATGTCGATAATGCTCCCAATCAAATTGATTGAAGAGTTTACGAACACAATTACGTTGGCATTCCGTCTTTACGGAAATATTTATGCCGGCGAAGTGTTATTAGGATTGATTGTGATGTTCTCATCTGCAGCAGGACTAATAACCTATATTCTTGCAATACCACTAGGGGTAGTATGGCAAGGATTTTCAGTGGTAATTGGAGCTATTCAAGCGTACGTATTCTGTACGTTGACAATGGTTTACATCTCACATAAAGTAATGAAACATTAATTTTTAAGAAATGAGGAATTTATAATGACAGAATTAGCAGCAGCAATCGCAGTAGCAGGAGCAGCTTTAGCAGCAGCCTTTGGTAACCAAGCAGTTATCGTAAAAACAATTGAATCAATGACACGCCAACCAGAAATGAGCAATGAATTACGTTCAACAATGTTCATCGGGGTTGCCTTAATCGAAGCGATGCCAATCTTCGCCGTATTAATCGCTCTTATCCTTGTATTCGTTAAATAATCCAACAAATGGAATTATTGTCGTAAAGGAGGGGTGAGAGATGTTTGAAGTAATGTTATCAGGTAATGTCAGTACAATTTTAGGCGATACTTTAGCCGTATTAATTTCATTTACGTTGTTACTATTCTTGGTGAAATTCTTTGCTTGGGATAAAGTGAATGCCATGTTAGAAGCACGTCGAGATAAAATCGCTAAAGATTTAGACGAAGCTGCTGAGAAAAGAAAATCAGCGGAAGAAATTCAGGCTAATGCCAACGAAATTATTCATAACGCAGAGAAAAAAGGTGGAGAAATCTTAGATAACGCTCGTGAAGCAGCTTCAAAAACGCAAGATGAAATGATTAAAGAAGGTAAAGATGTGGTCTCTCGCATGAAAGCAGATGGGCAACGTGAAGTGGATTCAATGAAACAACGTGCCATCGCACAAGTGCAAGATGATATTGTAGACCTATCAGTTCAACTTGCTAGTCAAATTCTTGAACAAGAAGTGACAAAAGAAAAACATCAAGAAGTCATTGAAGCCTTCATTAAGGGGTTGGAAAAATAATGGTTAAATATCATAAAGATATCGTTAAAGAAGCCAGCCATTTCTATGCAAAGGCAAAATACGAAGGTCACTTAGAGCAAGTGACAAAAGAACTTCAAGCTATTTTAGATGGAATTCAAAATACTTCGACATTCAGACAGATGATGCATTTAGAGCATGTCTCTTATGATAAAAAATTATCTGTATTAGAATCTGCATTTGGACATTTATCAAAAGAAACACAAGAGTACTTAGCAACGTTCCCGTCTGAAGATGGATCGATGAATATTGTAGAAGCACTCGAAGCGTTCTTAGATATATACAATGCCAATAAATTAGAGATTGTTTCTGCAATTCCTTTGACGGATGACCAGATTGATCGTATTGCAACAGCGTTCCAAAATAAAACACATAAAGAATTTGATTCTTGGGTGAACACTGTAGATCCTTCAGTGATTGGTGGCGTTCAGCTAAAGACAAAAGAATATTTGTTAGATGGAACAATTGCAAACAAACTAAAACAATTCAAAGAGAAAATTAGCCAAACAGGATTAAAGAGGTGAGATGGCATAAATGGAAATGAGTAATATTACAGCGAGAATTCGTGACCAAATCGCTTCTTTTGAAACGAAAGAACAAATTGAAGAAATCGGTGAGGTTTCCTTCATCGGGGACGGAATTGCTCGTGTCATCGGTCTTACAAATGTAATGGCTGGAGAATTAGTAGAATTTGAAAACGGCGCCTACGGGATGGCCCAAAACTTAGAAAAAAACGATGTCGGTGTCATCATCTTCGGAGGATATGAAAATATCCATGAAGGAGAACCTGTTAAACGTACAGGACGTATCCTTGATGTTCCAGTAGGAGATGCATTGATTGGTCGTGTTGTAGATGCGTTAGGTCGTCCAATTGACGGTCTTGGTGCCATCGAGACAACAAAAAAACGTCCAGTAGAAAATGAAGCACCTGGCGTTATGCAACGTCAAAGTGTAAAACAATCATTACCTACAGGATTAAAAGTAGTCGATGCTTTAGTACCAATTGGTAAAGGGCAACGTGAGTTAATCATCGGTGACCGTAAAACTGGTAAAACAAGTATTGCAGTGGATGCTATTTTGAACCAAAAAGGCAAGAATACATTATGTATTTATGTAGCCATTGGTCAAAAAGAATCTACGGTTAAAGCTCTTGTTGAAACGTTAAAACGTTACGGAGCAATGGAATATACAACGGTTGTATCAGCGAGCGCTTCTCAACCAGCGCCAATGCTTTATATTGCACCATATGCAGGTACTGCAATGGGTGAAGAGTGGATGTATCAAGGTCGCGATGTCTTAATTGTGTACGATGATTTATCAAAACAAGCTGCGGCATATCGTGAAATTTCCCTATTACTTCGCCGTCCACCAGGTCGTGAAGCTTATCCAGGGGATGTATTCTACTTGCACTCACGTTTACTAGAACGTGCAGCGAAATTAAGTGATGAATTAGGAGCAGGGTCATTAACAGCCTTACCAATCATCGAAACACAAGCCGGAGATATTTCTGCATATATTCCAACAAACGTAATCTCTATTACAGATGGACAAATCTTCTTAGAAAGTGACTTGTTCTACTCAGGGGTACGTCCTGGTTTATCTGCCGGATTATCTGTATCGCGTGTTGGGGGTTCTGCCCAAATTAAAGCGATGAAGAAAGTTTCTGGTACATTACGTATCGACTTAGCAAGTTACCGTGAGTTAGAAGCCTTCACACAATTTGGTTCTGACTTAGATGCGGCAACTCAACAAAAATTAAATCGTGGTAAACGTACGGTTGAAGTCTTGAAACAAGATGTTCACCAACCATTACCAATCGAATATCAAGTATCGATTTTATTTGCTTTAACACATGGTTTATTAGATGCGATTCCAATCGACCGTATTAAACCATTTGAAAAAGCGTTATATCAACATTTAGAAAGCGAACATAGAGATTTATTGAATGAAATCCGCGATCAACATGTGATTTCGGATGAAGAGAAATTCTACAAAGTAATTGAGAGTTTCAAACAAATTCATTTATTTGAACGTGTTCAATAAGCGTAGAAAGGAGAGGTGACCTGAATGACGGCTTCCTTAAATGATTTAAAGAAGAGAATTGTTTCAACAAAGAAAACAAGTCAAATCACTAGCGCCATGCAGATGGTCTCTGCAGCAAAATTAGCCAAATCAGAGCAAGCAGTGCGTCACTATCAAGACTACGCTCAAAAAATCCGTGAAGTTGTAACTCACTTACTATACGCAAATCACAATAAAGAAGAGGTTGTCGATGAAACGTCAGAGGACGGAGAAGTAGTAACTTCTTTTATCGACTATCACGACTTATTAATTGAACGTCCAGTTAAAAAGACTGGATACTTAGTGATTTCATCTGATCAAGGACTTGCTGGGAGTTACAACTCTTCCATTTTCCAATCAACAAGAGAAATGTTAGAGTTAGACCACCAATCCAAGGATGAATATGTCATCTTAACGATTGGGGATGCTGCAAGTCGCTTCTTCAAGAAGATGGGAGTGGATGTGCGTCTAGAAATTAACGACGTATCCGATATTCCAACCTTTGAAGAAGTAAGAAAGATTGTGTCAAGTGCGGTCCAAATGTTCCGTGACGGTGAATTTGATGAGTTTTACGTTTGCTATAATCACCATGTAAACGCGCTTTTATCAAACTACCGTGTTGAAAAAATGTTACCAATTATCGACTTAGATGCTGAAGAAGCAAAAGAGTACGAATTGGATTATATTTTTGAACCGAACAAGGAAATAATTATGGACATCTTGCTTCCGCAATATGCAGAATCGCTTATTTACGGAGCCATTATCGATGCCAAATCAGCAGAACATGCGTCTCGTATGACTGCCATGAGAAGTGCAACAGATAATGCTAAAGATTTAATTAGTAACTTAACACAAGATTTGAACCAGAGACGACAAGCGCAAATTACACAAGAAATTACAGAAATTGTCGGTGGAGCAGCCGCTCTGGAAGAACATTAGGATTTTAGAAGGAGGAAAATGGATTGAGAACTGGAAAGATTTTACAAGTTGTAGGGCCAGTTGTAGACGTGGTATTTCCTTTAGAAGAAGGCGTTCCAGATATTCATAATGCATTACAAGTTGTGAAAACAGCCAATGATGGTAGCGAAAAAACAGTTACTTTGGAAACTGCTGTAGAATTAGGGGACGGTGCAGTTCGTACAATCGCCATGGAATCTACAGATGGTTTGCAACGTGGCATGAAAGTGGTGGACTTAGGACGCACAATTAGCGTTCCAGTGGGACCTGAAACATTAGGTCGTGTCTTCAACGTTCTTGGAGATACAATCGACTTGAAGGAACCATTCCCAGCAGATTTCACAAGACATGAAATCCATAAACCAGCACCAAAATTTGAAGAATTAAACAGTCAATACGAAATTCTACAAACAGGGATTAAAGTTATTGACCTTTTAGCACCATATCTTAAAGGTGGTAAAATCGGGTTATTCGGTGGTGCCGGTGTAGGAAAAACTGTATTAATTCAAGAATTGATTCATAATATCGCTGAAGAACTTGGTGGTATTTCAGTATTTACAGGGGTAGGGGAACGTACTCGTGAAGGGAACGACCTTTACCATGAAATGCAAGAGTCAGGTGTATCTGCTAAAACAGCGATGGTGTTTGGACAAATGAACGAACCACCAGGAGCTCGTATGCGTGTAGCACTTACAGGTTTAACCATTGCGGAATACTTCCGTGATATGGAAAAACAAGACGTGCTTTTATTCATCGATAACATTTATCGTTTCACACAAGCAGGTTCAGAAGTGTCAGCGTTACTTGGACGTATGCCTTCTGCCGTAGGGTATCAACCAACACTTGCAACTGAAATGGGTCAATTACAAGAACGTATCAGTTCAACTAAAGACGGATCTATTACATCTATTCAAGCAATTTACGTGCCAGCCGATGACTATACTGACCCGGCTCCAGCAACAACATTCGCCCACTTAGATGCAACAACAAACTTAGAGCGTCGTTTAACAGAACAGGGGATTTATCCAGCGGTGGATCCACTTGCTTCAACTTCAAGTGCCCTAACTCCAGAAATCGTTGGGGAAGAACACTATGAAGTAGCGATGAAAGTACAACAAATGCTACAACGTTATCGTGAATTACAAGATATCATTGCCATCTTAGGGATTGATGAATTGTCAGATAGCGAAAAAGTCATTGTAAACCGTGCAAGAAGAATTCAATTCTTCTTATCACAAAACTTCCACGTTGCCGAAGCATTTACAGGACAACCTGGTTCATATGTTCCAATTAAAGATACAGTTCGCGGATTTAAAGGAATTATCGATGGTTTATATGATGATATTCCAGAAGATATGTTCCGTAACGTAGGACCAATCGAAGACGTGATTAAAAAAGCTAAAGCAGCAGGGTTTTATGGAGGAAACTAAAGATGGCTGAACATGAATTACTGGTCGTTGTCACAACACCAGAAGGAAAAGTGTATAACCATCGTTCCTATTCTGTGAGTGCCGATGCAGTCGATGGCGGAATCACCATACTACCGCATCATGCTCCAATCATGCTTCCTTTAAAAATCGGGGCACTTCGAGTGAAACGATTCTTAGAGGATTCACCAACTGATTATATTGCAATCGGTGGTGGAGTTATGGAAGTGCGGGATAATGTCGTAACGATTATTGCCAACGTGGCTGAGCGTGCAAGAGACATTGACGTGACTCGTGCAGAACAAGCCAAAGATAAAGCGGAAAAAGTACTTAGTGACGAATCTCGTTCGAAGAGTGATGTTGAACGTGCGAAAATCGCTTTAAGCAAGGCAATTAACCGTATTGGTGTTTCTAAACATAGAAGAAAATAAATAAGAGAGGATGCAACATCCTCTCTTTTATTGTTAGAACGAAAAACACTAGCAGAGAGTGGCACTGACCCCCGTAA
>JUUF01000161.1 GCA_001058355.1 Carnobacterium maltaromaticum | reverse complement strand
ACAGGTTCTGGGAAAACAGAAGTCTATTTACAATGGATTGGGGAAGTGATTGAAAAAGGAAAGAGCGCGATGATGCTCGTTCCAGAAATCGCATTGACTCCTCAAATGGTCGACCGATTCAAGTCTCGCTTTGGAGACCGAGTAGCGGTGCTTCATAGTGGGTTAAGTGTCGGAGAAAAATACGATGAATGGCGTAAGATTAAGAATAAGGAAGCAGATATTGTGGTCGGTGCTCGTTCTTCAGTCTTTGCTCCATTAGAAAACATCGGAATTATTATTTTAGATGAAGAACACGAAGCAACATATAAACAAGATGAATCTCCAAGATATCACGCTCGTGATGTAGCGATTTGGCGTGGGGAATATCATCACTGTCCAGTCGTTTTAGGAAGTGCGACTCCAAGTCTTGAGTCCCGTGCGCGTGCACAAAAGGGAGTGTATACACTTCTACGATTAACGAAACGTGCAAGGGCGCAACTATTACCAGAAGTTCATTTGATTGATATGAGAACGGAATTCGTTCATCAAAAAGGATCGTTTTCGAAGACGTTACTAGATGCGGTCGAAAAACGATTAGAACGAGGAGAACAAAGTGTCTTACTCTTAAACCGACGCGGATATTCTTCATTTGTACTTTGTCGTGATTGTGGAACAGTTTTGGAATGTCCTAATTGCGATATTTCATTAACGCTTCATATGGATACAAGAAGTATGAAATGTCACTATTGTGGTCATGAAGAACATATTCCTAATTTTTGTCCGAAATGTCATAGCCGACAAATCCGTTATTTTGGAACAGGAACGCAGAAGGTGCAAGAAGAATTGCAAGAAGTGTTCCCAGATGCTCGCATTGTACGAATGGATGTGGATACGACAAGACGTAAAGGGCAACATGAGGCGATTCTGAAACAGTTTGAGAATCAAGGAGCCGATATTTTAATTGGAACGCAAATGATTGCGAAGGGACTTGATTATCCTAACGTAACTCTCGTTGGAGTAATTAATGCAGATACGGCATTGAATATTCCTGACTTTAGAAGCTCGGAAAAAACATTCCAACTACTGACCCAAGTTTCAGGACGTGCGGGGCGTGGGGATAAACCAGGTGAGGTATTTATCCAAACTTACAACCCAACTCACTATGCGATTCAATTAGCGCAAGGTCATCAGTATGAACGATTCTTTGAAACAGAGATGCGGATGCGTCATATGGCAAACTATCCACCGTACTTCTTTACAACGATGATTACTTTCTCTAGTGAAGAAGAAGGGGTGGCTTTGAAGAAAGCCGTTGAAGTGCATAAGGCGTTGAAGGCGAACGTGTCGCCGAATGCAGTTGTGTTAGGCCCAACTGCTAAATCGATTGCGCGAATGAATAATCGTTATTATTTCCAAATTATTGTGAAATACAAAAACGAACCGCAACTGCAAGAGTTTCTTGAGCAATTGATGATGGAAACGCAAGAAGTGGGTTCGAAGAAATTACTCATGACGATTGATATGGAACCACAACATTTCTTATAGAGGTGAAAAATGAAGAAAGTTATTTTTATGGGAACGCCTGAATTTTCAACAGGTGTTTTGAAACGATTAATTGAAGATGACACAGTTGAAGTGATTGCTGTTGTGACACAACCAGACCGTGCAGTTGGACGTAAGAAGATTATTACACCAACTCCTGTAAAGGTAGTCGCATTGGAGCATGATATTTCTGTCTATCAACCTGAAAAATTAAGTGGGTCGCAGGAATTGGAAGAGTTGATGCAACTAGATGCAGATTTAATTGTAACGGCAGCTTATGGTCAATTCTTGCCAACGAAGTTTTTAAACTTCCCACGTTTTGGTGCGGTGAACGTTCATGCGTCATTACTACCAAAATATCGTGGTGGGGCGCCAATCCATTATGCAATTATGAATGGAGATAAAGAAACAGGCGTAACAATTATGCGAATGGTTGCGAAGATGGATGCGGGTGCGATTATTTCACAACGCGCCATTCCAATTACTGGTGAAGATGACGTTGCTAGTATGTTTGAAAAATTAAGCGTTGTTGGAGCAGACTTATTGATTGAAACATTACCAGCGTTATTTGCTGGAACGATAACTGAAGTAGAACAAGACGAATCGCTAGTATCGTTCTCTCCAAATATTTCAAGAGACCAAGAACAAATCGACTGGAATAAAACAGCGACTGAAGTAGATTGCTTCGTTCGTGGATTACGTCCATGGCCAACTTCATTTACGATTTTAAACGGGAATCGTGTGAAGATGTGGGGCGTTGCATTAACGTCTAAAGAAACCACTAAAGCACCAGGAAGCTTATTTGTAGAAGGCGGACGTTTATATGTGGCTTGTGGAAGCGGAACTGTTCTTGAGATTACACGTCTTCAACCAGCAGGGAAAGCTCAAATGGATGCGAAGGCATTTATGAATGGATTTTCAGAATTGTTGAAGGATGATGCCATTTTTGAGGGATTAAACCATGAGTAATGTACGTGACATTTGCGTAGAATTATTAACGAATGTAGAAAAGAATCAAGCATACTCGACTGTTGCGTTTCAAAATGTGTTACAAAAGCACAAACTGGATGCAAGAGACAGAGGTTTGTTAACGGAATTATTCTATGGAACGATTCAGCGTAAACTGACATTAGACTTCTATTTAAAACCATTTATCGAGAAACAAAAGAAAATGGAATTATGGGTGCTAAGTCTCCTACGAATGACTGTATACCAAATGGCGTATTTAGACCGAGTGCCTGATCATGCAGCTATTTTTGAAGCCGTTCAAATTGCGAAGAAACGTGGCCATCAAGGGATTGCCAAATTCGTCAACGGTGTTCTTCGAAATGTTCAACGTGCTGAATTCGATGGAGTTTCTTCTATTAAAGATGAACGTGAACGTTTGAGTGTTGAATATAGTATGCCACGTTGGATTGTGGATTTATTATTTGAACAATACGGAGAAGAGGCTAGAGAAATTTTCCCAAGTTTAAATATTGCTCCTCACCTAAGTGCGCGTATTCAAAATCCAGAGATGTCGATTGAAGAAGCAAAAATTCTTCTTCAAGAAGAAGGTGTGACGGTTCAGCCGAGCAAATTGTCTCCTCGTGCAGTGATTGTTGAAGAAGGAGATTTACTAGGGTCGAAAGCATTCAAAGATGGAATGGTTACCGTTCAAGATGAGTCTTCTTCATTAGTGGCCCAAGTAGGAAAACTTCAACCTGGAGATAAGGTACTCGATACTTGTGCAGCTCCTGGAGGAAAAACCACTCATTTTGCAAGTTACTTAGTGTCTGAAGAGGGCGGACTTGTAGAGGCGCTGGATTTACATGAGAATAAATTACGCAAGATTCATCAAAACGCAAAACGTTTAGGAGTAGAAGACAGAATTCATACTCATGCACTTGATGCTAGAAAAGTTGGCGAACTATTTAAAGAAGAAAGCTTTGACGCGGTTTTTGTGGATGCACCATGCTCTGGATTGGGCTTGATGCGTCGTAAACCAGATATAAAATACACAAAAAATAGTGAAGATTTAACAAAATTAACAAAAATACAGTTGGAAATTTTGTCTGCAATTGCTACAATGGTAAAGAAAGGTGGAAAACTCATCTATTCAACTTGTACAATTAACAAGGGTGAAAATGAAGAAGTAGTCCATAACTTTTTACGAGAACATCCGGAATTCGAATTACAACCAATCGAAGAGTTTGGTTGTACAAAGGAAAATCCGATGCTTACGATTTTACCGCATGAATATCATACAGATGGATTTTTCATTGCGAGAATGGTAAGAAAATAAATTCGCAACAGGAGGAAAAATATGGAGATAGCCATCAAAAGTGACGTCGGACAAAGACGTACTTTAAATGAAGATGCTGCCGGATATTTTTTGAATACTCAAAACGTGCCGATGATTGTTGTGTGTGACGGAATCGGCGGGCATAATGCTGGGGATGTAGCAAGTGCTATGGCATTATCGCATTTGGGAAAACGTTGGGAAGAAGAAAGTATTACGGATACAGAAGCCGCTTATCAATGGCTCGTTAAAAATATTCAGGCCGAAAATGATCGTATTTTCCAAAAAGCGAATCAATATCGTGAGCTAGATGGAATGGGAACAACGATTGTGGTTGCCGTAGTAATCGGTTCTGAATTGTTAATTGCAAACGTCGGTGATAGCCGTGCTTATTTGTATCGCAATTTTCAAATGAAACAATTGACAGAAGATCATACTCTCGTACAAGAGCTGTTAAAATCTGGAGAGATTTCTGAAGAGGAAGCCAAAAGCCACCCTCAACGAAATATTGTAACGCAGTCTTTAGGGATTACACTGAATGTCCAGATTGATTTTGTAAGAGTGAGTCTAAAAAATGGAGACACGATTTTCCTTTGTTCAGATGGATTATCGAATATGGTTGAAGATCAATATATTAAAGAAATTCTAGGGAATTATTCAGATGTAACAACGCAAGCGAATAAAGCGGTCGATGCTGCAAATGAAGCGGGCGGTCGCGATAACATTACAGTTGCGATTGCAAAATATACTGCCAGGGAGGAGGTAGAAGAATGATTGCACCAGGAAAAACAGTTGGTGGTCGCTATAAAATCAAGTCTCATATCGGGACAGGTGGTATGGCCACTGTATATTTAGCACAAGATTTAATTCTAGAAAGACCCGTGGCAGTAAAAGTGTTGCGCTTAGACTTCCATACAAATGAAGCTGCGATGAGACGTTTCCAACGAGAAGCACAATCAGCAACACAATTAGTCCATCCAAATATTGTAAGTGTATATGATGTTGGAGAAGAAGACGGAACAAATTACATTGTAATGGAATACGTCGAAGGAACGGATTTGAAAGAGTACATTCGCGAGAGAGGACCTCTTCCACCACGTGAAGCCGTTCGTATTATGACACAAATCGTTTCAGCAATTGAGCTCGCTCACCAAAATCGAATCATTCACCGCGATATCAAACCTCAAAACATCTTAATTGATAGAGAAGGTAATGTGAAGATTACAGACTTTGGGATTGCAATTGCACTTTCTGAAACGTCATTAACACAAACGAATACATTGCTTGGTTCTGTTCATTATTTATCTCCTGAACAGGCAAGAGGTGGAATGGCAACAATCCGCAGTGATATTTATGCGCTCGGTATCGTATTGTATGAATTATTAGTTGGTGAAGTTCCGTTTGAAGGAGAATCAGCAGTTTCAATCGCGTTGAAACATTTCCAAGAGCCGCTTCCTCGAATTTCACAGATGTTACCAACCGTACCACAAAGTTTGGAAAATGTGGTGTTGAAGGCGACGGCGAAAGAACCTCTTGATCGTTACAGTAGTTGCTATGAAATGTTGGAAGATTTACAAACATGCTTAAATCCAGAACGCTTACACGAGCCAATGTTTAAACCGACTGCTTTCAGTCAAGAAACAAAGGTGTTGCAACCAATTACGACAGGACCAATCCCTCGTAAGGTACCAGCAACAAGTAAGGAAGTTCCTGAAATTCAATTTGACGAAGAGAAGAAAGTTGTTCAAGAGGAACCTAAAAAGAAGAAGAAAAAGAAATGGCCATGGATCTTATTGCTACTATTTATCATCATTAGTGCTGGAACTATCTATGCATTTATTCAAACTTCTCCAAAAGACGTTAAAGTTCCAGATGTAACGAACCTTACTGAAGCAGATGCAAAAGTAAAATTAGCAGATGCGAACCTCGAAGTGTCAGATGTGCAAAAAGTGAAGTCGGACACTGTCGAAGAAGGAAAAGTTGTAGAGACGAACCCTAAAGCAGGAAGTTCTGTAAAAGAAAAATCTAAAGTCGTATTAAAAGTAAGTGCTGGTAAAGACACCGTTGAAGTCGGAGATTATACCGGCAAGACTTTCGATGAAGCTAAAGTAGCCTTGCAAAAACTAGGAATCGCAGTAGAGAAGAAAGAAAGTTATTCAGATACTGTAGAGTCTGGTAAGGTAATGGAACAAAGTGTTGCTAAAGGTGAAAAAGTAGTCGCTAAAGATACAAAAATGGTTTTAACCGTATCTAAAGGAAAAGAGCCAGTAACGTTAATCAACTTAAAAGGTTATTCGCGTTCAGGCGTTGAAGACTACGCGAAAGAACATGGCTTGAAGTTACAAATTTCAGAAGAAAATAGTAATGAAACAGCAGATACTGTTATTAAACAATCACCAGCAGAAGGCACAGCTCTTAAAAAAGGTGATACATTAACAGTTGTCATCTCAAAAGGAAAAGGAGAACGAGTAGTATCTCGCCAATTCACGATTCCTTATGAAGCGAAGAAAACAAATAATAACAACAATAATAATGCGAACTCAGGGTCAAATACCCAGGGAGCAAAACAAAATACAGTTGAAATCTTTATTCAAGATGCAAACAATAATATGAATACTGCGTATCGTACTTTCAAGATTTCTGAAACCACAAGTGTAACTATTGATTTTACGTTTAACAATCAAGTTCCAAGTGGTAAATACATCATTAAAAGAGATGGTGTAGCAATCGATACAGGAGTCGTACAATAGAGTATATATGAGAGTCTAGGTTCATGTAACCTAGGCTCTTTTTTGAATTTTTATAGAAGAATATAATATATAAAATTTTCTTATTCATTTCAGTTGAAATTGGTTATCAGTTATGATAAATTAA
>JUUF01000021.1 GCA_001058355.1 Carnobacterium maltaromaticum | reverse complement strand
GTTTTAAGTTCATTTTAAGTAAGCTCGTTATGATTAAACCATCAACAAATAGTTGGTAGGAAGCGAGGGGGACCAAAATGAAAAGAAACAGAATGATTGTTCTATTATCCACGATTACTATTGCAACTACTTTAGTTGCATGCCAAAACACACAAACACAAACACAAGCTGAGGCGACTTCTCAAGTCCAAGCTCAACAGAGTCCCCCAGCTAAACCTGGAGGAGAAGGATTTGGCGGGAGCGACCAAGTGACACAAGGTGAGGCAGCAACAAATTTAACAACAGATGCAACAGTAACCGGAGAAACTTATGAATCTACCGGAGATGATGAAAATGCACTCCGTGTAACAGGAGCAACTGTCACATTAGACGGCGTAACGATTAACAAAACAGCCGGAGCGACATCGAATACAGAAAATGGAGACTTCTACGGAATGAACGCAGGATTCTTAGCAACGGATGGAGCAACGGTAACACTCACAAACTCAACCGTCAATACAACTGCACAGAACGGGAACGGGGTGTTCAGTTACGGCTCAGGAACGACCGTCAATGTATCAGACACAACAATCACAACAACAAAAGATAACTCAGGTGGTATCCAAACGACAGGTGGCGCTGCGATGAACGCAACTAACTTGACGGTAAACACCGCAGGAAATTCATCAGCAGCGATTCGTACAGACCGTGGTGGCGGTACGGTAGTTGTAGACAAAGGAACATACACTTCTACAGGATACAATTCACCAGCCGTATACTCTACAGCGAATATCACTGTTAAAAATGCAACATTGAACGCTGAAAACTCAGAAGCACTTGTTATCGAGGGTCAAAACTCTATCACATTAGAAAATACAAACGTAACAGGGAATATGAGTTCAACAGAAGGTAGCTCTTCAGACAACAACGTACACAACGTGATGATTTACCAATCAATGTCAGGAGATGCTGAAAGTGGAACATCTACTTTCACAATGAAAGGCGGCACTTTAACAGGACGTAACGGAGACCAAATCTACGTAACGAACACACATAGCGTCATCACTTTAGAAGACGTAACGATCACAAATCAAGATTCATCTGGCAGATTATTAGCCATCTTAGGAAATGATGTGACACGTGGCTGGGGTACAGCCGGTGCCAATGGTGGTCAAGTTGATTTAACAACGACGAACCAAACATTAACTGGAGCGATTGAGGTGGATACTGTATCTACATTGAATTTCACAATGGGCAAAGGAACTAACTTCACAGGCACCATCAATATCGTAGAAAATGCTGAAGGAGGGACTGCCGTGGACAATAACGCAGTAATCACAGTAGAAGAGGGGGCGACATGGACATTGACAGGGAATGTCACAATCACATCATTAGAAAACAAAGGTACAATCAACTTTAACGGATATACAATCACATTAGCGGATGGTACGGTCCTAAAATAAAACTTAACTTACAGGAGCTAGGCTACGGTCTAGCTCTTATTTTTATTTCCTTAAGGGAAAAGTTCATATGATTTTCTATTTTCAATTGTTGAAAACTAGAAGAAAACGCGTGATTGTGATAAACTGACTAAAGGAAATAAAATAAAAAACGAGGTGTCACAATGGATCAAAACGAAAACAAAAATCTTGAATCAGTTGCTGAAAAAGCTACAGAAGTAAAAGACGAAGTAGTTGAAGCAGCAAAAGAAACAGCTGAAGAAGTAAAAGAAGTAGCAGAAACAGTTGTTGAAGAAGCGAAAGAAGCAAAAGCTCCTGAAGCAGATGGCGACTTCAAAGAAGTTGTTGAAGACGTAAAAGAAAAAGCAGAAGAAGCTGCTGAAAAAGCAAAAGAAGTTGCTGGTGTTGCAAAAGAAAAAATCGAAGAAGCAGCAAGCAAAGTGTTCACTGAAGAAAACAAAGCAAAAATTAATGAAGCAACAGAAAAAGCTGTTGATAAAGTTGAAAGCTATAATAAAAATAATTTATTCGAAAAAATCTTCTTCGGTGTATCTATCGCTCTTGCAATCTTCACACTTCTAGTGTTACTAAACGGACTAAGTTTTGCATTTGGTTCAAACGGCGGAATGAATATTACAAGTTTACAAGCAGCATATAGGGACCTTTCTAATAAAGTGCAGAACTTAAGCTTATACTTTGGTTTATCATTCTTCTTTGCATTAGTAGGTGCCGTATTTACTGGATATTTCTTATACCAAGCTCATAAAGAAAGTAAAAACTTATGGACTAACGTGAATGTAGCTTCATTAGCAATGGTAGTATCTGTCTTCTTAGGAAACATCTTAGGTGGCGGATTCTTAGATGCTCTTGGAAAATTATCTGATTTCTTCAGTGGAAAATCAAATTCAGCAGTAAATGCATTTCTTTCTGAAGCATTTACAAACCCATCGGCAGCGAGCCGCACTGCACAATCATTCGTAGATGGATTACAAACAGGATCAAAAATTGCAATCTTCTTCTACTTAGTAGCATTTGCAGCATCAGCGGCAACTGTGTACTTCTACTACCAAAAATTATTCCAAAAGAAAGCTCAATAAGCGAGGAGACCAATGAAGAAATTCTTTCAAATTATTTTAGGGGTTAGCTTCCTATTTCTATTAGTAGGTTGTAGCTCACAAGAGACTGCGACTTTCACTCAAAAATTAGATCGAGCGGAATTTTTTGTAACTTATACGTATGATAAAAATAAAGATGTCGTGACAAAGATTAAGACCGAAGTGAATCAGTCTGCTGAATTCACGGAAGCTCGCAAGGAAAATGAAAAACTCTTTGAAGAGCTGAAGGGGATTGATGGAGTAGTGACTTCCATTACAGAAAAAGATGGTAAAGACATCTTTTCAGTTGAGGTCGACTTAACGAAATATACGTTGTCAAAACTGAAAGAAAGCAACAGTTCATACTTTAAAAGCCTTCTTCAAAGTGGCTTCTTAACAGAAGACGGAGATAAAGTATCATTCTCTAAGAGTAAAGAAGCTGCGTTAAAACGCGGACTGACAGAACAAAAGAAATAATGAAAAGACTCATGGAAAAATTTGAAGTGCACCCCAA